>CAIMWY010000441.1 GCA_903845315.1 uncultured Burkholderiales bacterium | reverse complement strand
TCGAAATTTATCGCGCTAAGCTCATGCGCAAATACAAAGCCTCCACCACCGCAGACTTGGTGCACAAGCTGTTGGTGGGGTAACAATCGAGTCAAAGAGACAACACATAGGAGTCAGCAGATGACGACCACACCCCGTTACCCCTACCCCGAACTCAAAGACGTGCCTGAAGACATTCGCACCAAAATCTTAGAGGTGCAAGACAAATCGGGCTTTGTGCCCCATGTGTTTTTGGCCTTTGCACGTCGTCCGGCTGAGTGGCGAGCTTTCTTTGCCTACCATGATGCGCTGATGCTGCCCGAGACAGTGGGGCGCAACAGCAACTTGACCAAGGGTGACCGCGAGATGATCGTCACCACCACCAGCGCGGCCAACAACTGTCTGTACTGCGTGGTGGCCCATGGCGCCATCTTGCGCATCTACGAGAAAAAGCCCTTGGTGGCCGACCAAGTGGCCGTGAACTACCGCAAGGCCGACATCACGCCACGCCAACGCGCCATGCTCGACTTTGCCGTCAAGGTGTGCCTGCACAGCGACACGGTCAACGAGGCAGACTTTGCTGCCCTGCACGCTCACGGCTTCAACGACGAAGACATTTGGGACATCGCCTCCATCACCGCGTTTTTTGGCATGAGCAACCGCATCGCCAATTTCAGCAGCATGATGCCCAATGCTGAGTTTTATATGCTGGGTCGTGTGCCCAAACAAAAGTAGCTTGTCCCTTTTAGTCAGCGCTTATTGCGAACATTCAGGGCGTGACGATGGCACGCAGCCAATCTGGCAACTCAATCGCTTTTTGTTGAGGAAAATCCACCCAAATGGTGGTGGCACCACCGGCAGCATAAATAAGCCCGGGTTGGCTGGCCAACTCCATGGTGGCCCACGACTCAAACGTGGTGCGGCCTGGGTCGCTGGTGTACATCTTGATCAGCACATCGCCGGGGTATTCGAGCTGTTTGTAAAAATTGCAAAACGCGTTGACGATCACCGGGCCACAGCCCGTCGGGTTGGGGCCCGTGCCGATGGCATAAAACCAATCGATGCGGATGGTTTCTAGATACCTGAAGTAGGTGGTGTTGTTCACATGACCCATGGCGTCCATGTCGCCCCAACGGATGGGGATGGTCATGTGGTGCACCAGTTTTTTGTGCTCTGGAATTTCAAACTTCATAAAGAAAACCCATCGTCCGCCGTCATGATGGCGCCGTTGATGAAGTTGCTCTCCGCGCTAGCCAACATCACCAGCAAGGCATCGAGGTCTTGCACCTGGCCCACGCGTTTGCGCGGAAACATGTTGACCAACTTTTGGCCTTGTTCGGTTTCCCAGTGGTGGTGGTTGATCTCGGTGTCGATATAGCCCGGGCAAATGGCGTTGACGTTGATGCCAAAGCGCCCCCACTCCATGGCCAGCACCTTGGTCATTTGCACCACGGCTGCTTTGCTCATGCAATAGGCGCCAATTTGCGGCAACACCTTGAGCCCACCCACCGAGGCAATGTTGATGATGCGCCCGCCGGTAAAGCTGCCGGGTGCGGCACCTTTGGCGCGGGCCAACATGCGCTTGCCCACCTCTTGCGCCACAAAGAACGAGCCTTTGACGTTGGTGTTGAAGATGAAGTCAAAGTCTTCTTCGCTGATGTCTTGCACGCGTTGCATGGTGCTAACGCCCGAGTTGTTGACCAAGATGTCGATGCTGCCCACCTCGGTTTCGGCATGGGCCACAGCAGACTTGATGCTGTCTAAATCGGTCACATCCAAGGCCACCACATGGGCGTCGCCACCTTCGGCCTCAATCTCAGCGCGCAATGCTTTGAGCTTTTCAACCCGACGGCTGGCCAACACCACGGCGGCACCCGCGCTTGCCAGCGTTTTGGCAAACTGCGCGCCCAAGCCGCTGGACGCGCCGGTGACCAAGGCCACGCGGCCCGATAAATCAATGCTGTACGCCATGAATGACTCCTGAGTGTGTGACGTTTCATTATGACAAGCACGCGTGATGTCGCCCTCAAGACACCGCATAAAATCTCTCGCAATTCAGACAACCGAGTAAGACAACATGACACCCCAAGACATCCTGGCCCAGTTCGGCCCGCGTGAAGCCATGGACTACGACGTGGTCGTGGTCGGCGGCGGCCCCAGCGGCCTGGCCTGTGCCATTCGCATCAAGCAACTGGCCAACGACAGCGGCAAAGACGTGTCGGTGGTGGTGCTTGAAAAAGGCTCAGAGCCCGGCGCACACATCTTGTCGGGTGCGGTGATGGACCCCAAAGCCATGAACGAGTTGATTCCCAACTGGAAAGAACTGGGCTGCCCCCTGAACCAAGAGGTCACGGGTGACGACTTGCTGGTGCTGTCCGAAACCGGCGCCACCCGCACCCCCCACTGGCTGATGCCACGCAACTTCCACAACGACGGCTGCTACGTGGTGTCGCTGAGCAATGTGGTGAAGTGGATGACGGCGCATGCCGAGTCTTTGGGCGTGGAAATCTTCCCTGGCTTTACTGCGGCCGAAGTGCTCTACCACGACGATGGTTCCGTGAAAGGCGTTGCCACCGGCAACCTCGGTGTGGGCAAAGACGGTGAACCCACAGACAACTTCCAACTGGGCATGGAACTGCATGCCAAGTACACCGTGTTTGCAGAAGGCGCACGCGGCCACTTGGGCAAGCAAGTGATTGCCAAATACCAACTCAACGAAGGCCGCGACACACAGACCTTTGCCATCGGCATCAAAGAGTTGTGGGAAATCGACCCCGCCAAAGCCAAGCCCGGTTTGGTGGTGCACACCTCGGGCTGGCCCATGCAAGACGACACCTTTGGAGGTGGCTTTTTGTACCACCTCGAAGACAACAAAGTCACGCTGGGCTTTGTACTCGGCCTGGACTATAAAAATCCATGGCTCAGCCCGTTTGAAGAAATGCAGCGCTGGAAAACCCACCCCAGCATTCGCGCCCACTTGGAAGGCGGCAAACGCATTGGCTATGGCGCACGCGCCATCAACAACGGCACGCCGCAAGCCCTGCCCCAAACAGCTTTCCCCGGTGGTGCGCTGGTGGGTTGCGACGCGGGCTACATGAACGCCGCACGCATCAAGGGCAGCCATGCCGCCATCAAGAGCGGCGCCTTGGCGGGTGAGGCCGCGTTTGAGGCCGTGGCCGCAGGCCGCAGCAGCGACACCCTGAGCGCTTACCCCCAAGCCTTTGAGGCCAGCTGGTTGGCCCGTGAGTTGGACAAGTACCGCAACTTCAAACTCTGGTTCAAAAAAGGCATGATGGTTGGCACGCTGATGACCGGCATTGAGCAATGGCTGTTGCCCAAGCTCGGCATCGACACGCCGCCTTGGACTTTGCATGGGCACAAGGCCGACCACAACTGCCTCAAACCCGCTGCCGACTGCGCCAAGATTGATTACCCCAAGCCCGATGGCCAGCTCACGTTTGACCGCTTGAGCTCGGTGTTCATCAGCAACACCAACCACGAAGAAAACCAGCCCGCGCACCTCACGCTCAAAGACGCCTCGGTGCCGGTGGCCATCAACCTGGTGCAATACGCCGGGCCCGAGAGCCGCTATTGCCCAGCCGGTGTGTACGAGTACGTCAAGAACGACGACAACTCGGACCGTTTGCAAATCAACGCGCAAAACTGCGTGCACTGCAAAACTTGCGACATCAAAGACCCGACCCAAAACATCATCTGGGTCACCCCCGAAGGCGGTGGCGGGCCCAACTACAGCGGCATGTGATGCAGGGCGCTTGGGCGCCACTGCAAAAAGCATCGGGTAGAATTTATTTCGTCAGGAGAGAGTTTCACCCAGCTGGATGCTTGGTCAAACCGCCGAAGGCTGAACGCTCAGGCACCAGGGACTGATACAACTGATTCTGTTGGAGAGAGGTGCTCCCAAGCTGAGCACCCACCGAAGGGGCAAGTCGCTGCACATTCAGCGTTGAATCTCTCAGGTAAAGCGGACAACAGGGTTCCCGTCACCCACATGGGGTTGGTGACGCCATGCATGGAGCCCTCACTTTGTCCGACACACCGCTATTTCTCACGCCACTCCACGAGTTACACCACGCCTTGGGCGCCCGCATGGTGCCTTTTGCAGGCTACAGCATGCCGGTGCAATACCCCCTTGGCCTGATGGCCGAGCACCACCACACGCGACACGCCGCAGGCTTGTTTGACGTGTCGCACATGGGCCAGCTGCGCTTGGTGGGCCCCCACGCCGCAGCCGCGTTTGAGCAATTGATGCCGGTGGATGTGGTCGGTCTGCCCGTGGGCAAACAACGCTATGGCTTGTTGCTCAATGAAGACGGCGGCATCTTGGACGATCTGATGTTTGTCAACCGCGGCGACGACATCTTTGTGGTGGTCAACGGGGCCTGCAAGGCCGCCGACATCGCGCACATCCAAGCCAAGATAGGCCACCTCTGCGAGGTGCAGCCCATGCCCGAGCAAGCGCTGCTGGCCTTGCAAGGCCCACAGGCCTGCCAAGCCCTGTCGCAACTCTTGCCGGGGGTTGATCAGCTGGTGTTCATGAGCGGCCAAGCCTTTGAATGGCAAGGCGCCGCCTTGTTCGTCACGCGCAGCGGTTACACCGGCGAAGACGGTTTTGAAATTTCTGTGCCGCCAGAGCATGCCAGCGCATTGGCCAGTGCCTTGCTGGCCCTGTCTGAGGTGCAGGCGATTGGTTTGGGAGCGCGCAATTCGCTGCGCCTCGAAGCGGGCCTGTGCTTGTACGGCCAAGACATCGACACCACCACCACGCCCGTCGAAGCGGGCTTGGGCTGGGCGATTCAAAAAGTGCGCCGCAGTGGCGGTGCACGCGCAGGCGGATTTCCGGGTGCGCACAAAGTGCTGGCCCAACTTGACGGCAGCCAAGCCCTGACGCGTCAACGCGTGGGCTTGGTGGCGCAGGTTCGTGTGCCGGTGCGCGAGCATGTTGAGATTCAAGACGCCCAGGGCCAACGCTTGGGCGAAGTCACCAGCGGCTTGCTGGCCCCCACGGTGGACCACGCCATTGCCATGGCTTACCTGCCGCCCGCGCATGCGGCCCTGGGGCACACGGTGTTCGCGCAAGTGCGCGGCAAACCGGTTGCCATGGTGGTCAGTGCCATGCCATTCAACCCCACACGTTATTACCGCGGCTGATTCAGCCGTATCTTCATCACACACCTCACCTTCACAAAGGAAACACCATGTCACTCAAGTACACACAAGACCACGAATGGGTTCAAGCCGATGGCGCACATGCCACCGTGGGCATCACCTTGCATGCGCAAGACGCCTTGGGCGATGTGGTGTTTGTCGAGCTGCCCGAAGTGGGCACGCAGTTCAAACAAGGCGATGTGGCCGGTGTGGTCGAGTCGGTCAAAGCCGCTGCCGATGTCTACATGCCCTTGACGGGCGAAATTGTGGAGGTCAACGCCGCCTTGCGCGACGACCCCTCGCTGGCCAACAGCGACCCCATGGGGGCCGGTTGGTTCTTCAAGGTCAAACTCGCCGAGCCTTCTCAGCTGGACGCCTTGATGGACGAAACCAGCTACCAACAACTCATTGCCTGATTCACCCCACCCGGACCGACCATGTTGATGCCATCTGCCAAGCCTTTGGGCGAACTCGAAAACGACCACGAATTTGCAGCACGCCACATTGGCTTGAGCGAGGCCGATGAAGCGCACATGCTGCAGGCCTTGGCAGTGCCCTCACGGCGCGAGCTGATGGAACGCATCGTGCCGCGCAGCATTGCCCGCGCCCACCCCATGCAACTGCCCGCCCCCCTGACAGAAGCAGCGGCGCTGAGCGAGCTCAAAGCCATTGCGCAGCGCAACCAGTTGCTCAAGAGCTTCATCGGTCAGGGCTACCACGGCACCCACACGCCGGGCGTGATTTTGCGCAACATCTTGGAGAACCCCGCTTGGTACACCGCCTACACGCCCTACCAAGCCGAGATCAGCCAGGGGCGTATGGAAGCCTTGGTGAATTTCCAAACCATGGTCTGCGATTTGACGGGCATGCCGATTGCCAATGCGTCGAT
>CAIMWY010000440.1 GCA_903845315.1 uncultured Burkholderiales bacterium | reverse complement strand
GCTCTCCGAGGTTGATGCCGTGATCTTGTGCACACCCACACAAATGCACGCGTCACAATCGATTGCTTGTTTGAAAGCGGGCAAGCACGTACAGGTTGAAATTCCTTTGGCAGACAGCTGGAAGGATGCCGAAGAGGTGGTGCGCTTGGCCAGAGAGTCTGGCAAGGTTGCCATGTGCGGCCACACGCGCCGTTTCAACCCAAGCCATCAGTGGGTGAACCACAAAATCAAGGCCGGCGAGTTCAACATTCAGCAAATGGATGTGCAAACTTATTTCTTTCGCCGCACCAACATGAATGCCTTGGGGCAAGCACGCAGTTGGACGGACCATTTGCTGTGGCACCATGCGGCCCACACGGTTGATCTTTTTGCCTACCAAGCCGGCAGCCCCATTGTGAAAGCCAATGCGGTACAGGGGCCGATTCATCCCGCATTGGGCATTGCCATGGACATGAGCATTCAATTGCAAGCTGCCAATGGCGCCATTTGCACTTTGAGCTTGTCATTCAACAACGATGGTCCTTTAGGAACCTATTTCCGATACATCGGCGATACGGGCACTTACCTGGCTCGTTATGACGATTTATTCAGCGGCAAGGAAGAACAAATTGATGTCTCTAAAGTTGCGGTGTCGATGAATGGCATAGAGCTGCAAGATCGAGAGTTCTTTGCCGCGATCAAAGAGGGCCGCGAGCCAAACTCCAGTGTGTCTCAGGTGTTGCCTTGCTACAAAGTGCTCCACAACTTAGAGCAACAACTCAGTTCTTGATTTTTGTTACGTCACATTCTCAAAATGGTCTTAATCAATTTTTAAAATTTGAACATGAAAAATAGAAAATTAGGTCAATTCCAAGTCAGCGAAATCGGCTTGGGTTGCATGAACTTAAGCCATGCTTATGGGCCCCCCGTATCAGAAGCTCAAGCTGAAAAGGTCTTGCTCAAAGCTTTAGATTCAGGCGTCACATTTTTTGACACTGCGGCGCTCTACGGCTTCAGCGCCAACGAAACTTTGGTCGGCAAAGTGCTCAAGCCGCACCGTCAGAAGTTCACCTTGGCCAGCAAGTGCGGCATGACGGGTGTCGACGTGAATGGCGATGGCAAACTGGTGCGCGTCATTGACGGCCGCCCCGAAACCATTCGCAAAACCTGCGAAGACGCCTTGAAGCGTTTGCAAACCGATGTCATCGACTTGTACTACTTACATCGGTGGGATAAAAAAGTACCGATTGAAGACAGTGTGGGGGCACTCAGTGATTTGGTGCGTCAAGGCAAAATTCAAAGCATTGGTTTGTCTGAAGTTTCGGCCAGCACTTTGCGCAAAGCCCATGCTGTGCACCCCATCACTGCTGTGCAAACAGAATACTCATTGTGGACACGCAATCCAGAAATTGCGGTGCTTCAAGCCTGCCAAGAATTGGGTGCTGCCTTTGTGGCTTTCAGTCCCGTGGCCAGAGGTTTTTTGTGCGGACCCTTGGCCATTGAATCCTTGGATGCCAAAGACATTCGCAAGTCCATGCCGCGATTCACGGCTGAGAATTACGCTGCCAATTTCAAACTTTTTGCGCCTTACCAAAATTTAGCCAACGAAGCGGGTTGCTCGCCAGCCCAATTGGCCTTGGCCTGGCTTTTGCACAAAGCACCGCACATCATCCCCATTCCAGGCACCACCAGTGTGTCGCATTTGACAGATGACTTGGGTGCGTCCGATGTTAAGTTGAGCGCCGAGTTGATGGCCAAGCTTGAGGCCTTGATCAATGAGAAAACGGTTCAAGGGAATCGTTACAGTGCACAGGCCAACTCAGAAGTTGATACTGAAGTTTTTGATTAATTCGTTATTTGGCGAGGTCAGGGTTTATCGCTATAAACCCTCGGAAATGAGGCTTCGGCCTCTTTTTTCATGAGAAAAATTCAACTGCAATGAAAGTAAGGTCATTCTTCTGCAATCAAAATGTCAGAAACTGATTT
>CAIMWY010000439.1 GCA_903845315.1 uncultured Burkholderiales bacterium | reverse complement strand
TGCCAGCTGCGCCGCACTCGGGTTGAACACATTGAGGGTGTTGGCATTGGTGAAGGCTGCATTGATTGCCACCGCATCCGACATGGTTTTACACAGGTTCAAGAAAGTCGATGTGCCAGAACCCACTGCCGCAGTGGCTTGCGTGATCGCGCTGTAATCGAGTGAATTTTGCAAATCGACAAGGGGCTGAGAAAGGGTCACCAAGGTGCCAGCATCCACCAGCACTTTGATGGCGGCCGCTCTATTGAACAGCGATTTGGCAAGGTCAAGAGAAGAGCGCGCAGGCCCTTCGTTGCTGACGGCTTTAGACAGTTCAGCCAAGAAAAGGCCGTTGTACCCGCCCGCTGTGGAGATGTTGATGCCCGCTGATTTGTTGGCTGATGACAGCAAGGTTGGGGCAATCAACGGGTTGAGGTGGATTTTTGCGCGATCCAAGCTTTGTGGCTCTAACCCGGTGATAAAGCGAGTGCGGGAAATCGCGTCGTACATCACGTCAGCGGCTGTTTTGCCTTGCGGCACATTGATTTTGAGGTCGCTCAAACTATTGACCGCAAAGCCGGCAGCCATGTGCGTCAAAGGCGTCACGCCCAGTGTGGCCGACTTGTCGACAGCCGCGGAGGCGGGCACCAAGGCCAGCAACACGTCATTGGAAGAAAAACTTGTGTCAGCCCCACTGGCCCCTAGACCCTCTTCAAAATATTTCGCGCTGGCACTGCCCGTGACTTTCAAAATGAAAGCCGAGGCATGCGTGCCAAGGTCGATCACCGCCTGACCGGTCGCCCCTGTTGTGCCCGCTGTGCCAATCGATAAACCTGTCACAGGGTCAAACGCCTCGACGCGCGCACCTTCTGAGAACATGCCCAAGCCAGGAACAATCGTGACCCCCGACACCACGGGGTTGGTGGTCGTCGTGCTGCCGCCCCCGCCGCCGCAGCTTGTCAAAAGAAAAAGAAAGCAAAAGCCGATCTGTGCCAGACGAGATTGTTCAAACATGGTGTGAGTTCTTAAGAGGAAAAGTCAATCAAGCGCCAAGCGTGGCGACATCTTTGCTGAAAGTTTGGCCAAACAAGGCGGCATAGTCGGTCATGTCGTCGGTGAGCACTGCCTTGGTCCAGTCAATCGCCGCATAGGCTGAGGCGCCAGTGCCTTGCACATCCAAGGTGTGAATGATCCAGCTCTTGGCAGTCACGTCACCTACTTTGGACGCAAACTCAATGGCCATCAAAATTGCGCCACTGTCTTGCGTTTGTGCGGCCACCACATGGCTGGTGCTAAAGCCATTGCTGAGCTTTTCGACACTCTCAAAGCTCACCGATCCTTCGGTTATATCGGTCACTTGAATCAGATTGCCGCTGTTGCGGACATACACGGCGCCATCGGCATCCAAGGCCACATCGGAGTCTCCGGTGAGGGGGGTCAGCGAGGCTTGATCCACCCCCAAACTGCTACCCACGTTTGGCGTCATGTCTTGGTTGAACAAGGTTTCCCAGCGCGCAATCGACTTGGTTTCAACGGGCTTGGCGGTCATCACGCCGGTCGCGTCGGTGGTGAAAATCTTCCAGTTGATGCCGGGGGTTTGATCTTTCAGAGTGGTGGTTTCACGAACCGCAATTTTGTAGGTGCGTGTCGTGGTGCCACCCACGGTGGTGTCGACTTTTTCTGCTGCAACCACTTCTGCGAGGAAGGTGGAAGCGCCGGAGTCCCAAGACTCTGACTTGTTCAAAATGACGCCTACGCCAGATCCGTCCACCACCGCAATCTTGGTGCCGTTGTTGTTGATGTAGAGCTGATTTTGCGAGGTCAGGGCGGCTTTCACGGCCCCGTCATCGTCGGCGACATCCGTGGTGACGGCCGGACGACCGATGGTGCCATCAGCGTTGATGTCTTGGTGAATCAAGGCTTCCACATCGCGCACATCTTTGAGGTAGGCGGTCTTTGCACGGTTGATGGTGGCTTCGTCGCTGGCAGCAACGCGCGCGCCAACGGTGTAAACCTCCCACTTGTCGACTTGTGTTGCTGTGACGGTTTTCTTCACCGCCAAACGGTAGGAGCCGTCCGAGAGCTTGTTGACGGCATACACAGAAGATTTTTGCGCGCCATTGTCAAAGTCGAAAGAGGGTGAGCCCCCTTGGGCATCCACCAAATAGGTCATGCCATTGTTGTCGGCATCGGTTGAGTCATAAATGTACAAAACGCCTGCATCGTCTTTGTACAGCTTGACCCCGTCGGTGTCTGTGGCAACCGCTGTTGGCGCTGCGTTGGTGACCCCATCCAGATCTTGTCCAAAAATACTTTCAAAACGCCCGGGACTGCGTGCGGTGGCCACCTTGCTCCAGTCCAGGACGCCGTCCTTGCTGACGGTATGAATTTGCCAGCTCACCTCGCTTGTGCTGCCAAAGGTGTTGGTCACTTTGACCGCGATGCGGAACAGGTAGTCCGCCCCCACAGTTTGTTTGGCAACACCCATGACTTCCGCGGTTGACGTGCCACTGCTGCCCCAGTTGCGGGAGTAGGCAAGCTCAGGCGTACCCCCAAAACTGTCCATCAGCGCGATGGGCGAACCGTTGTTCATGATGTAGAGGGCCTTGTCGGTGCTGTCTTGCGCCAGTTTGATGCGGTCATCTGCACCTGTCAGGCCAATTTCTGAGAAGGTCGTCAAGTTGCTGGTGGTGACGCCAACCGTGCCATCGTTGTTCAAATCTTCGTTGATCAAGCTTTCGACTTGACGAACTTTTTTGGTCCACAAAGTCGCGCCGGCGGTACCGCCCCAATTCACATTACCTTGTGTATCTAAGTTCAGAACCTGGTAGTTCTCGTCCTTGACGCCATTCCAATCGTTGGTTTGCTTGAGGCCCAATTTATAGCCGGTGATGGCGTTGTTGTTATCGCGCGTGGCTTCAACAGCCAATGCTTCCATCTTGTTGGAGCCACCCGTCCAGCTGTTGTCGTACTCTAGCCAAGAGGCATTGCCAATGGCCTTGGCCACTGCGGCATCGCCTGCACCGTCCACGATAAACAGCGCGTTGTCCTTGTCGCGTGCCAAGCGCACGCCACGTGTATCGCTGGTGGCCAATTTGAGGGTGGTCACGTCAATTCCGATGTGGCCGTCCTCGTTCAAGTCTTGGTTGAACAGGGTTTCGTAGGCCACCATCGACTTGACGCCATAGACCGAGTTGTCCACCCATTTGTTGTCGGTGCTGCTCCAAGCGCCATAGGTGATTTGGGCCTCGGTGTTCAGGTGCAACACATCCCAGGTGGTGTTGTCTTTGCCGTTCCAGTTGTTGGTTTGCTTCATCGCCAACTTGTAGGCGGTGATGTTGCCATTGCCGTCACGCACAGCTTCTACGGCAATGGCTTCACGCTTGTTAGAGCCAGTGCCCCAGTTGTTGTCATATTCAAGCCAAGACGAATTACCAACGGCTTTGGCGGAGTTCCCGTTGACGATGTAGAGTGATTTTTCTGCATCGCGGGCAAGGTAGAGCCCGGTCGTGTCGGTGCTGACCTTGGTCAGGTTGGCAACGTCAATGCCGATGTGCCCATCGTTGTTCAAATCTTGGTTGAAGATGTCTTCATAGGCCGAAATAGACTTGGTTTGCGATGTGCCGGTCGCCATGGCCGCGCCAGACGTGCTTTGCAAGGCGCCTTCTTTGGTGAGCGACACGACATCCCAGCTGACGGTTGTTTTTCCATCGCTGACATCGGTTTGCTTCAAGGCAAGCTTGTAGCCCGTGATGGTGCCCGCATTGTTGCGAACGGCCTCAACAGCGATGGCTTCTTTTTTGTTCGAACCCGTGCTCGCGCCGCCGCCCCACGAGTTGCTGTACTCCAGCCACGAAGCCGTGATGGCCTTGGCGTTATTGCCATCCAGCAGGTACAAAGAGTTTTCTTTGTCACGCGCGAGCAAGATACCGTTGGTGTCCGTGCTCACTTTGACCAAAGACGTCACGTCCACGCCGATGGAGCCATCGCCGTTTAAGTCATCACCAAAAAGAGTTTCGTAGGCGGCAATAGATTTTTGCCCCCGAATGGATTCGTCTAACCAAGATTGCGTGGCACTGTCGTAATAGCCGTAAGTGACCTTGCCATCCACATCCAACTTCAGCACATCCCAAGACACAGTTTGCGTGCCTTGGTACGTATTGGTTTGACGCATGGCCAGTTTGTAGCCGGTGATCACATTGCTGGTGTCGCGAACCGCTTCCACGGCCATGGCCTCGTTCTTGAACGAGCCATTGTCCCAAGTGCTGGAAGACTCTAGCCAAGAGGCGTTTCCAACAGCTTTGGCACGGGTGCCGTCGACGATGTAGAGCGATTTGTCGGCATCTCTTCCCAACTTGACGCCTGATTTGTCAAGCGACGCCATGCTCAATGATGCCGTGTCGATGCCGGTCTTGCCATCGCCATTCAAGTCTTCGCCAAAGAACGCTTCGAAGGGTGTGGCCGAGGGCGCGCCCCAGACGGTGTTGTCTTTCCACATGTGGGTGGTGTCATCGTAGGCGCCGTTTTTGATCTTGCCATCCAGATCCAGTTCGTAAATATCCCACGTCACCTTAGGGGCTGCGGCGGTTCCGCCGCCGCCTGTAGAGGCGGGCCC
>CAIMWY010000438.1 GCA_903845315.1 uncultured Burkholderiales bacterium | reverse complement strand
GCTTTTTCAAGTCGTCGCCCAACACGGGGGAAGACATCACCCCTTCGCGCGCCTTCATCCAGTTGTAGTTGCCCTTGACGGTGTTGATTTCACCGTTGTGCGCCACATAGCGGTAAGGATGGGCCAGCGGCCACTCGGGGAACGTGTTGGTCGAGAAACGCTGGTGCACCAAGCCCAGGGCCGAGACACAACGCTCGTCTTGCAAATCGGTGAAATACGTACCCACTTGGTCGGCCAACAGCAAACCCTTGTAAATGACCGTGCGGCTGGACATGCTGGGCACGTAATACTCTTTGCTGTGCTTCAAATTCAACCGTTGAATCGCTGCGCTGGCGGTTTTGCGAATCACATACAGCTTGCGCTCCAAGGCGTCTTGCACGATCACGTTGTTGCCTCGACCGATGAAGATCTGCCGCATGATCGGCTCTTTGGCGCGCACGGTGGGCGACATCGGCATCTGATGGTTGACAGGCACATCGCGCCAGCCCAGCAGCACCTGGCCTTCGGCCAGCACCGCACGCTCCAACTCTTGCTCACAAGCCAGACGGGATGCATGCTCTTTAGGCAAGAACACCATGCCCACACCGTACTCGCCCATGGCTGGCAAGGTCACGCCCAGCTTGGCCATTTCTTGTCGGTACAAAGCATCAGGCAGTTGAATCAAAATGCCAGCGCCGTCACCCATCAAGGCATCGGCACCTACCGCACCCCGGTGATCCAGGTTTTCCAAAATCTTCAGGGCCTGACCCACGATGGCATGGCTCTTCACCCCTTTGATGTGGGCCACAAAGCCCACGCCGCAGGCGTCATGTTCGTTGGAGGGGTCGTACAAACCCTGATGTTGCAATTGAGCTTTTTGGGCAGCCGTGGTCATGGCGCATTCCTCTAAATATTCAGCGGGGGTGAAAGGATACTGCAGTGCAGCATCTGTGCCAAGAAAATTAATTGGGGTCAGAACCTAATTAATCTAATCGCAACCTCGATCGGCGCTTAATTGGGGACAGATCAAATACTCTTTGCCAAAGGCCGTCCCGCCTTGGTTTTGCTCAAACGTCTCTCAGTTTGGCCTTGTAAACTGGCCTTGAACAACGCATCGCCCAACGCCCAACCGCTGAGCGTGGCATCGGTCAATGCACCCTGTTGGTCCGAACTGATGCCGGCTCGCACCAATTCGGCGTAAGCCGCCTCACGTGCGAACGGGGTGTTGCCCAAAGCCCAATACAGAGCGTGCGGTGTGATCAGGCGGTCGTTGCGTCGCCCGATGTAATGCGCGTAGCTTGACCACACATGGTCTTCGGGCTCTGTGACCATATGAGCTCGCACGGGATTGAGGTCGATGTAGGCCATGCACGCCAGCAAGTAGCGATCGGTCTGAATCAAGGTGGAACGGTAGCGCCCTTCCCACAGCGTGCCGGTGCGGCCATGCACTTTGTTGAACACCTGCACGTAGCTGCGGCCCACCGCCTGCATCATCTTGGGCAAAGCCTGGTCTTGTTGGGGGGTGACCAGCAGATGCAGGTGATTGCCCATCAACACATAGGCATGAATATCCACCTGTTGCGCTCGGCTGTGCTCAAACAGCAAATCCAGCATGCGCTGGTAATCCGCCTTTATTTTGAAGATTTCTTGCCGGTTGTTACCCCGCAAGATGACGTGGTGCGGGTAGCCGGTGACAGTGAGACGAGGAAGACGTGCCATGACGCCATATTAATTGGGATCTGACCCCAATTAAAGGTGGAAGCGCGTCAGGGCCAGTTCTTGCAAGCCAAATTCTTCCAGCAGCGATTGCAAACGCTCGGCAGAACTGGGTTTTTTCTGGCCGGTGTATTTGGCCAGGATGAGTTCGTTTTTCATGCTGTGCTCCCAACCCACCAGCTCGGTGACGGTGACTTGGTAGCCGTTCGCCTCCAGGTACAAACAGCGCAGCACATTGGTGAGCTGGCTGCCCATCTCACGGGTGTGCAGCGGGTGGCGCCACAGCTCGGCCAAGGGCGTGCGCTGCAAGTTCAAGGCTTTGTGCTGGTTGAGCACGCGCGCCAGCTCCGCCTGGCAGCAAGGCACCAACACCATGAACTTGGCTTTCTTTTGCAGCCCAAACGCGATGGCATCGTCGGTGGCGGTGTCACAGGCATGCAGTGCGGTAACCACATCGATGTGCGCCGGCAGCGCGTCACTGTGCGCCGACTCGGCCACGCTGAGGTTGAGAAACTGCATGCGCTCAAACCCCAGGCGCTGCGCCAGCGCCTGAGAGGAGGCCACCAGCTCGGCCCGGGTTTCAATGCCGTAGATATGGCCCCGTCCCAGCGCCTTGAAAAACAGGTCGTAGATGATGAAACCCAAATACGACTTGCCTGCGCCGTGGTCCGCCAAGGTCGGCCCCGTCTCGCTGGCAGGCACTTCTTTCAACAGCTTGTCGATGAACTGAAACAGGTGGTAGACCTGCTTGAGTTTGCGGCGCGAATCTTGGTTGATCTTGCCTTCGCGCGTGAGGATGTGCAGCGCTTTGAGCAACTCAATGGATTGGCCGGGGCGCAGGTCGAGGTCGATCGGTTTGGGGGGCGCGGCTTGTTTGGGTTTGGGCATGGTGTGATTGTGCCGGGCACACGTGATGGGCAGACTTAGCGGACACACACGGCAAACCATGAAGCGCTGCTGCGCATGCACCCTCACCCTCACCCTCACCCGCAGCGCGCCAGAACACCCAATGCCTGCCACCCCGCATGCCCCAGTTTGTTCAACACCTCGATGTTGCGCTCGAAGATGAGCGACGCATCTGGGTAAGCCTGCACCGCCTTGTCGATGCTCGACTCGCGCAACACATGCAGCGTGGGGTACGGCGAGCGGTTGGTGAAGTTGCTCATATCGTCCTCAGGCACACCGCCAAATTGGTAGCGCGGGTGAAAGTCGGCCACTTGCAGCACACCTTCTAGCGCCAGGTCTTGCAACACGGCATCGCAGTCGCTCAAGAAATCATTGAAGTCCAAAAAGTCAGGCAGCACATACGGCGCAATCAGCAGGGTGGTGTCGAGTCGCGCCGGGTCTGTGGATGCCAGGTGTTGCAACTCGTCGCACAACATGGTCAACACGTCCGCTGGGTCAGCCGAGGTGCACACGCGGTAACGCACCATGTCTTTCACCACCACGGCTTTGGCAAACGGGCACAAGTTCAAACCCACCACGGCTTGCATCAACCAGGCTTGGGTGTCTTCGATGGCGGTGCGTTCGGTGTCGGTCATGACAGGCCTTGTCCCCCACGCGGGGCCACCACACGCAGCGCACGGTCAATGGCCACAGCCAAGCCCATGCCCACCACGCAACAACTGCCCGTGACCGCCCAAGTCCATTGCCAACCGCCCATGCTGGCCGCGACCCAAGCCACCGCAGGCGGGCCAAAGAACTGCCCGGTGGCCGACCACTGCTGCATCCAGCCCACGGTGGTCGACAAGGTGTCGGGACTGGGCGCCAAGCGCATGGACAGCGCAAACAAGGTGCCGGGTATCAAACCGCCCACAGCAGAGAGCAAGATGACCGAGACATAACGCACGGCCATCGGCAAGCCCGAACCCTGCCACTCGCCAAACGCACCCAACGCCCCCAAGGCCATGGCACCAAAGCCAATGAACAACAGCCGGCGGCTTTGCCAGCCGCGCTGCAGCAAACGCCCCGAGGCCAAGTTGCCCGTCATATTGGCCAGCGCCACGCCTGCTGTGAGCAGACCCGACAAGCCCTTGTCCACGCCCAGCCCTGCGTACATGGTGGGCAAGAAACCAATCACCGACAACCACTGTGCGGCATAGACCCCAAAAGTGAGAGACAGCAACCAAGGCCCGCGTGAGCGCAGGGTATGGCTCAGGCGTCGCTGCCACCCCTCATGCCCCGAAGCCTGCACAGCGGGATAGGACGCATCGGGCGCAATGCCCGACCAAACCATCCACCATGCCAGCGCCGACACACCACTCAAGAGCCACCACCACACCTGCCAATTCCACACCGACAACACCCACGCGCCCACCAACAAAGCCGTGGCTGTGCCCAAAGGCATGTAAGCACTCCACTGACCCATGCGGGTGTTGAGCTGCGCCGCCGACACACAACGGCGAATCAAGGCCGGCGCGGGCATGACCACCCACAAAAAGCCAAAGCCTTCCACCGCGCGCAATACCAACAGGGCTTCAATGCCCGTGGCAAAACCTCCCAAGGCGCTGGCCAGCGTGAGCAGTCCCAAACCCGCCAACATACTGCGGCGCAAGCCAATGCTGTCCACACTCAAGCCCACAGCCAAGCCCAGCGTCATGCCCGCGAGCTGCACCATAGACAGCAAAAAGCCTGCCTGCACCAAACTCAAGGACAAGGCCGCTTGCAGCACCGGCAAGGCGGGCGGAATTTTGCCCACGTGCAAGGCAGCGCACACACCTGCGAGCACTGCCACCCAAGACGGGTGAATCAAGGAACGGGTGTCGGTCATGTGCTTAAGCGCGTGTGTTCGCGGGTGGCAAATCGGTCGGTCATGCCCGACAAATAGTCGGCCACAGCGCGCGGCACGTCTGGTCGCTGGGCGTAAGCAGTTGGCATCTCGTTGGGCTTGGCCAAGTAGGCGTCAAACAACGCGCGCACCACGCCACGCGCCCAATCGGTGGTCTGCATCACCTGTGGGTGACGGTAGAGGTTGCGAAACAAAAACGACTTCAGCACCTTGGACTGCGCACGCATCTCGTCGCTGAACTGCATCAGCGGTGGGCACGCTCTCGCCGCATCGGCACTGACAGGCGTGTGCTGTGCCAGCGCCGCCTGAGTGGCGGCCACCACGTCATAGACCTGATCGCTGAGCATGCGTCGGATGGTTTCATACAGCACACGACGGCCTTGCAGTTGCGGGTACTCGCCCAAGGTCTGTTGGCAGTAGCGGGCAAACAGGGGCACGTCTTGCATTTGTTCCAAGGTCAGCAGCCCCGAGCGCACGCCGTCGTCAATGTCGTGCGCGTTGTAGGCAATCTCATCGGCCAAGTTGCACAACTGGGCTTCTAAGCTGGGTTGCGTGCCGTTCAAAAACCGCACAGCCACGCCGTCAGGTTCTTGTGCGTTGATCAGCTCAGCGTTGCGGCGGGCGCAGTGCTTCAAGATGCCTTCGCGGGTTTCAAAGGTGAGGTTCAAACCATCAAACGCCGGGTAGCGGGCTTCAAGGTAGTCCACCACCCGCAGACTTTGCAAGTTGTGCTCAAAGCCGCCATGGCCGGACATGCAGTCGTTCAACGCGTCTTGCCCCGCATGCCCAAAGGGGGTGTGGCCCAGGTCGTGCGCGAGCGCAATGGCCTCTACCAAGTCTTCGTTCAGCGCCAGGGATCGGGCAATGGAGCGCCCCAGTTGCGCCACTTCCAGAGAATGCGT
>CAIMWY010000437.1 GCA_903845315.1 uncultured Burkholderiales bacterium | reverse complement strand
TGCGGGCCATTTGGTAGCCGTCGATGGTGGTCACCACCGATGAGGACTCACCGGGCAAGTTGACCAAAATCGCGGTGGTCGAACCGCCGTATTGGGCACCGTAGTAAATACCGGCCAACATGATCAGCGCCGACACAGGGGGCAGCGCGTACGTGGCAGGCAACAACATGGCGATGGTGGCGACTGGGCCAATGCCAGGCAGCACGCCAATCAGCGTGCCCAAGATACAGCCGATCAAGGCGTACATCAGGTTGATGGGCGTGAAGGCCACGCCAAAACCCAAAGCTAGGTTTGAAATCAAATCCATTGTTTATTCTCCGACTCAACCAGTGATGAAGGTAGGCCACACCGGCATCTGCAACTTGAGCAGAACGATGAACGCCAAGTAGCTGCCAACAGCCAAAAGCGTTGCCAGCAGCAACACATCTTTGAGGACAAAGTTATCACCGGCTTTGCTGGCAATGACGACCAAGGCATAAATTGCCATGATCAAGCCCATGGCTGGCAAACCCATGCTGGGCAGGCCGCCCAACAAGATACCAAAGGCGAGGTTAGAGCCCAAGATGTAGCCAATGGGTCGCCAAGCGAACGAGCCGACCTTGTCGCCGTCTTCGGCGTGCTCGACCAAAGAATAAAAGATGATGAAGGCGCCCAAGAGCGCCAGCACGACACCCAGCAACATCGGAAAGTACCCAGGGCCCATGCGAGCACCTGTGCCAACCGAGTAATTCATGGCACCCACAGCAAAAGCACCACCGACCAATGTAAACATCAGGCCGGAGAAAAAGTCTTTTTGACTTTTGATCATTTCTTCTCCTCAAAGAACAGCGAACATGCGCCGAATTGTGCGGCGCACCCTAGGCGAACCTGATGTGGGTTACACCTATGTGTGTCGCGTTGGAGAAACCGGGTAAACCCTTATTCAGCGCGGCTTAGCGCTCAGCGAACAAAAGGTTTAAACACCCGCAACCACTTGGTGGCAGGCAGGGGCCAACGGGCTTGGATGGCTTCGGCTCGGGCCATCAATTCCCCACGCTTAAGCGTCTTGGGTGTGCGCTGCGCCAACACAATGGTGTTGCCCTCACGGGTGGGCTTGAAGGCCCATAGCGCATCGGCGCCAAAGGCTTGCGCCATTTTTTCCATGCTCTGTGCAAAGCTGGAGCTGCGGCCAAACAGGTTGACCGTCATGCATCCCTCATCGGTGAGCAAACGGCGGCAGTCAGCATAGAACTCTGCGCTGTCGAGCACGGGCGACGCCGCTTCGTGGTCGTACAAATCAACCTGCAAAGCATCAATTTGTCCCTGCCAATGGTCGTGCCGAGCCACCTCGGCCGCATCACCCAACACCACCTTGAGTTTGCTCGTGTCAGCGGGCAGCTTGAACCACAGCCGGCATGCCGCAATCACCTGAGGGTTGATCTCAATCGCGGTGGTCGTCATGCGCAAATGCTTGTGGCAAAACTTGGTCAGCGCCGCCGATCCCAAGCCGAGTTGCATGGCGTGCAGTTTGCCCACCTGATCCAAGTCGACAAACAGCAACCAAGCCATCATGCGCTGCACATACTCGAGCTCAAGGTCAAAGGGTTTGTCGATATGCATTGAGCCCTGCACCCAAGGCGTGCCTAGGTGCAAATAGCGCACCGCACCGTAGTCGGAAAAATTCACTTCAGGAAGGGGCTGTTTCTTGTGGCTTGCCATGGGTATTTCAAAACGATCGGTGAATAGGGTTAGTCGGCCATGGCTTCGACCACAAAGCGCACACGTTGTTTGCCCTGCCATTCGTCGGTCTCCAAACGAAATGCCAAATGGGCTCTGGCGGGCAAGGGGTCGACC
The DNA here is from genome assembly GCA_903845315.1 of uncultured Burkholderiales bacterium. The sequence continues at coordinate 1,412 of CAIMWY010000437.1, read as the reverse complement.
CGGCCAAACCACATACCGTCAACCGGCTGGCCTTGGTGGCGCAGCTTGAGCGCCAGGTGTTTTTCACCCACCAAGCGCTGGCCCAGCACCTCAACCTCTTCGCTGAATGTGGGGGCGGCAAAGCCTTGTCCCCACACCTCACGCGCCAGCGTGTCAGCCACATCATGGCGGCGGTACTCGGGCAACAAGGGGCCATCGGTTTCCAGGCGGCGTTGCAAGGTGGCGGCATCGAGCCACTCTTGTGCCACCTGTTGCAAGGCTTCTTCAAAGGTCACCAAGTGCTCTTCGTCCAATGTGCAACCTGCCGCCATGGCGTGTCCGCCAAAACGCAGCAACACGCCGGGGTGGCGCTTGGCCACCAAGTCGAGGGCATCGCGTAAATGGAACCCTGGAATAGACCGCCCTGAGCCTTTGAGCTCATGGCTTTTTCCATCGGCCTGGCTGGGGGCAAACACAAAGGTGGGGCGGTGGTGCAGGTCTTTGAGCTTGGAGGCCACGATGCCCACCACACCTTCGTGAAAGTCGGGGTCAAACACACACAAGGCCGAGGGCGGCTCTTCTTCGGGGTCGAACATGTCTTGGGCCAAGGCCAGGGCTTGCTCACGCATGTCGCCTTCGATGTCTCGACGCTCGCGGTTGATGCGGTCAAGTTGCGCAGCCAGTTCGGTGGCTCGCGCCACATCGTCGGTGCTCAAACATTCAATGCCCAAGGTCATGTCCGACAAACGGCCCGCGGCGTTGATGCGGGGGCCCAACGCAAAGCCAAAGTCTTGCGCGGTGCATTGCGCGCTCTGTCGGCCCGCCGCCGCAAACAAGGCGGTCATGCCAACGGGCATGTGGCCTTTGCGCACACGCGCCAAACCTTGGGCCACCAAGCGGCGGTTGTTGGCGTCGAGCTTGACCACATCGGCCACCGTGCCCAGTGCCACCAAGGGCAACAAGCTGTCGAGTTTGGGCTGTGCTTCCAAGGTAAATAAGCCGCGCGCGCGCAATTCAGCGCGCAGTGCCAGCAACACATAAAACATCACGCCCACCCCCGCCAATGCTTTGCTGGCGAAGGTGCAACCCGGTTGGTTGGGGTTGACGATGGCGTCGGCCAGCGGCAACACCGCTGCAGGCAAGTGGTGGTCGGTCACCACCACTTGCAGCCCCAAGGCCTTGGCGGTGGCCACGCCGTCCACGCTGGCAATGCCGTTGTCCACCGTGATCAACACATCGGCGCCGCTGGCTTTGACGCGCTCGGCAATCGGTGGGGTCAAGCCATACCCATCGACCACGCGATCGGGCACGATGTAAGACACCTGACGCGCCCCCAGCATGCGCAGACCGCGCAACGCCACAGCACAGGCGGTGGCGCCATCGCAGTCGTAGTCGGCCACGATGCAGAGTTTTTTGTTGGCAGCCAGGGCATC
>CAIMWY010000436.1 GCA_903845315.1 uncultured Burkholderiales bacterium | reverse complement strand
GTGCAGCGCTGGCACTGGAGACGGCCGGATTGGCCCATGTGAAACCTGTGGAGTTGTGAATGGACATCAATTTGCCTGAGGTGCTGGCCGAAATGCAGGCCGCTTTTGACCGCTACGAGCAAGCCCTGGTCAGCAACGACGTGGCGGTGCTCGACGAGTTGTTTTGGAACAGCCCGCACACCTTGCGCTATGGCGCTACCGAAAACTTGTATGGCTACCAAGCCATCCAAGACTTTCGCGCCAATCGGCCCTCACAGGGCTTGGCGCGCACCTGCATGAACACGGTCATCACTACCTACGGGCGCGACTTTGCCACCGCCAACACCGAGTTTGCACGCACCGGCAACCCACGCACCGGCCGCCAAAGCCAAACCTGGATGCGCACGCCTGAGGGCTGGCGTGTGGTGGCCGCGCATGTGAGCTTGCTGGCATGACCGTGTCACACCCGTCGCGTGCCGATGAGGTGTACCAACAGCTCAAGCGTGACATTGCGGACTTTCGCTTGGTGCCCGGTGACCGCATCACCGAAACCGAAATCAGCGAACGTTTGAGCGTGTCACGCACGCCGGTGCGTCAAGCGCTGTTCAGGCTGCGCCAAGAAGGCTATGTGGATGTGCTGTTTCGCAGCGGCTGGCAGGTGCGCCCGTTTGACTTTGACAAGTTCGACCAGTTGTACGACCTGCGCCGTGTGATAGAGGTTGAGGCCGTCAACCGTTTGTGCCATGACCATGCCCGCACCGACCGCACGGTGCTGCAAAGCTTGGCCCAAATTTGGTTGGTAGCGCTCAATGCACGCAGCAGCGACCAGCACCAAGTGGCCGAATGGGACGAAATGTTTCACCACCAATTGGTGGCAGCCACTGGCAATGCAGAGCTGGTGCGCGTCCACCAAGAAGTGACCGAGCGCATCCGCATCGTGCGCCGACTCGACTTCACCCACCAAAACCGCATCGACGTGACCTATGCTGAACACGGTCAGATTTTGCAAGCCCTGTTAGACCGCCGCCAAGAGGAGGCTGTGCGTTTGTTGCGTGCCCACATTCAATCCAGCCAGACCGAGGTGCGGCAGATTACTTTGCATCAGGTGCAGCAGGCGAGGACGGCTGGAAGGCGTTGAGATTCAGGGGGAATTGCGAAGAATTAAGATAACTTGGATATTCAATTGTTGAAAGATCCTCATGAAGCGCTTACACATGGTGTGTGCATGTCTGTTGTCATTGACAGTAAAGGCGGCTTGTCTGGGCGATCCACATGCCACTCAAAACTATTCCTTTGATATCGTGCCGCAGTTCACAGCGTCAAGGATCTTCAGCACGTGGGCACCGGTGTTGCAGCGTGTAGGCAAAGAGGTCGGTCTTTGCTTTGACTTGCGTGTCTCTGCCAATATTCCAGATTTCGAGCAAGTCCTTCTCAGGGGTGATGCGCAGTTTGCATTCGTCAATCCCTACCATGCGGTACTGGCCTATCACAGGAAGAAATACAACCCATTGTTGGCAGACGGACATGAGTTATTGACAGGAATTTTGGTGGTCCGCAAAGACAGTGGCATTGCCAATATTGACGCTCTGAAAGGAAAATCCGTGGCTTTTCCTGCGCCTAATGCGTTCGCAGCTTCATTGCTGATTCGTGCTGAATTGGCAAGAAAACAAGTCGACATTCAACCTGTCTTTGTTAAAAACCACAGCAATGTGTACCGTGCGGTCATCGCTGGAGACATGAAGGCAGGTGGTGGCGTCAATAACACGCTCAATAGCGAGGTGCCTGAGATACAAGACAAGCTGAGGGTGTTGTATGAGACGCAGGCCTACTCGCCGCATCCTGTGGTGACACATCCAAATATCCCAGCGGATGTACGTGCGAAATTTCTAAAAGCAATGATCAACCTTGGACAAGACGTGGAAGGTCAAAAGTTGTTAGAAGGCATCAACATCAGCCAACCTAAGGCAGTGAGCTATGCCCAACATTACAAGGTGTTGGAGTCTTTGAAGCTCGAAAAATTTTTGGTCTTGAGCAACCCTTGATATGAATATTCATATCGGCGCGCGGCAATGGAAAAGTCTTCGTCCAGCCCTATTGATTGGGCTGGCCTTGGCCTTGCTTCAAATCGGAACGGGTGTGTTGGCCTACTACCAATCCAAAAGTTTGCTGTGGGAGAGCAAGTTTCTGATGGCCAAAAACCTCACACAAGGTCTGGTGGTCGCGGTGGCCGATCAAGTGGTGCTGAAAGACTATGCCGCCATCGAGGCGCGCATGTTTCAAACCATGGCCAACGACGATGTGTACGCTGTCATGGTGACAGACATGCAGGGCAGGGTGATGACGCATTTGGCGCGCACTCAGGGTACAAAGCCCACGCTGCAACTGGGAGCAGACAGGGTTACCGTACCGCAAGTCGATGTGACTGCCATGACGCAATCACGCGATGAAAAATTCATCACCACCTGGCAAAAAATCACCTTGGGTTTGGATTTGGGGTGGGTACGTATTCAAACAAGCAACTCTTTAGATACTGACGATGTCAGCCATTTACGCCAGCAAACCTTGTGGTTGTCTGCGATGTCAGTGCTCTCAGGCAGCGTTATTTTGGGTGTGTTTTTATGGCGTTTTTACTTTTCGGTGGTGCGTCGAGAGCATTTCATCGGCATGCAACTGGATGACGCTTCCGAGCGTTTGCTGGAATCAGAGAAGTTGGCATCGTTGGGACAGTTGGCTGCGGGGGTGGCCCATGAAATTAACAACCCAGTTGGCTATGTCTCGTCCAATTTGACGACGCTAGAAAAATACTTGAAGATCTATGAAAAAATTCTTGACAGTGCGCCAATGCAAGAGGCATCAATTGAAAATTCCCAACCGATCGCACTGGTTCAACTGAAGAAAAAATTGAACTATGAAGCCATTCGTGCTGACGTTCAGCCCTTGATGGCTGAGACTCAAGAGGGTTTGACGCGGATTAAAAATATCGTCAGAGATTTGAAAGACTTTTCTCGCTCTAATGCGATCACAGAGTTTGTACTATCTGATTTGTTGCAGGGTTTGCAATCTACTCTCAATATTGTCAGCGGCGAAGTTAAGCGGCGCGCCGATATTGAACTGGCCCTCACGCCCATTCCACATATTGAATGCGTGCCCTCTCAAATCAACCAAGTTTTGTTGAATTTGGTTGTCAACGCGGCCCATGCCATGACCCCTGACGTGCGAGGACTGATTACTCTTCGCAGTGGACATGACGCCACGCAGGTATGGCTGGAGGTGCAAGACAATGGTTCTGGCATTTCCGAAGAAGTGATCACGAAAATATTCGATCCATTTTTTACGACCAAACCGCAAGGCTTGGGTACAGGGCTCGGATTGTCGGTGTCGCTGGGTATCATTCAGCGCCATGCTGGCACCATGACTGTGCAAAGCAAGTTAGGTAGTGGCACAACATTTCGCATCACGCTGCCCATCAAGCAAGCAACCATTGATGCAGGTCTTTCAAGGAGTCCGACATGACCATTGCCTTTGATCCCTCACAGTTTTCAATTCTGTGCGTCGATGATGAGCAGAATATCCTCTCAGCCCTGCGCCGCATGTTGGTGTTGGAGGGGTTTCAGGTGGTCACAGCAGAAAGCGGCGCCTTGGCTTTGGACTTGCTGGAAAAAGACCGCTTCCATGTCTTGCTCACGGATATGCAAATGCCTGGTATGAATGGCGTGCAGTTGTTGGAAAAGGCCAGAGAGAAATTCCCTGAGACCATGCGTTTGTTGCTGACAGGTACCGCCGATATCACCAGCGCAGTTGCCGCTATCAACCAAGGCGAAATTTACCGTTACTTGACCAAGCCTTGGATCGATGCTGAATTGGTGGGGGTGATCAAGTCAGCCATTGAGTTGGGGGAGTTGGCCAAAGCGAGGGAGGTTCGACTGCGTGCTTCCTATGTGTCCTCCATCAAAGCATTTTCGGGACTGATGGATTTACGCATGCCATCTTTGCTGGCTCACTCCCGGCGTGTGGCAGATTTGTCCAAGAAGTTGGCTCAACAGGCGGGCCTAGATGAGATTGCGCAGCAAGAGGTGTTCATCGCGGGCTTGCTGCATGACGTTGGAAAAATTGGACTCAGCGATCGGATATTGGCCATCAAGTACTACGAGTTGCCGCTGTCTGAAGTCAAGTTGTACAAAAAACATTGCACCATGGGGCAGATGAGTTTGACGATTTCTCAAGAGCTTGAGTCGGTTGGTGCGATTGTTCGATCACACCATGAATTCTTTGATGGAACCGGCTTCCCAGACAAACTGGGCGGCGACAGCATTCCGATTGGGGCACGAATTGTCGGCTTGGTGGAGTCCTACGAAGAGCTGATTGGTGGCGAATACATGGAAGTGGCCAGCACACCAGCGCAAGCGTTGCGAATCGTGGCGAGCAACCGCGGAAAACTGTATTGCCCAGTCATGGTGGACCATTTCTTGACCATGATGGGTGCCTAGGCGCTTAGACCTCTAGGTGCCAAGGCTTAACCTGCCAAACCCACGAAGACGTTTTGCACATCGTCGTTGTTATCAATGGCCGCTAAAAATGTTTCAACTTCATCCAAGGCTTGGACGCTCAAACTGCTTGGATCGATGGGGTTTTTAGGCTTGTAGCCCAACTTGGCGGACAACACAGTGAACCCATGTGTGGGTAGTGAGCGACTGACCAAGTCAAGGTCGCTGGGGTCAGTCAAAAACAAGGTCGTTCCCTCTTCGTGACCAGTTTCTAGGTCTTGTGCGCCCGCTTCAATCGCCGCCATGTCCGGGTCTGCATTGGGTGTGTTGGCTTGCGCCTCGATCATGCCAACGTGGTCAAAGTCCCAGGACACCGAACCCGAGGTGCCCAATTGTCCTTTGCGAAACAAGACGCGCATTTCAGATGCGGCACGGTTCACGTTGTCAGTCAAACACTCCACCATGACTGCCACTCGGTGGGGGGCAAAGCCCTCGTACATCACGTGTTCAAAATGCACAGCTTCGCCTGTGAGGCCGGCCCCCTTTTTGATCGCGCGGTCTAGGGTGTCTTTGGGCATAGAGACCTTGCGTGCTTGTTCGACCACTAGACGCAGTCGGGCGTTTGACGCTGGGTCAGCGCCATGACGTGCCGCCACCATGATGTCTTTGGACAACTTGCCAAACATGCGGCCTTTGGCGTTGGCAGCAACGTCTTTGTGCTTTGCTTTCCATTGAGCGCCCATAGGTTTTTTTCCTTTGTTTGTTGCACACGTTCACTGTTTTTCTTTGCGCAAATTGTGCATTGAATGTTGGACTAAAGTCGTATTACATCACCCTCTTCATCAGTGGTCGAAGTGATTGCATGAGGGAAGATCGCATGTCTGGATGCATCCTTTGATGGGAGTTTGTTTTTTTTTGATGATTTTTTTGATTAAACTCCATCACCGTTCAATTTAACAAACCCGTATTTGTGACCTCTCTTTTTTCTTCTTCTGGGTCAGCACATGCCTTTTAATCGCTGTGCTGAATGTCAGCGCTGTTGCAATGTCGATCCTGGTTATCCAGCGCTTGACATCACACTGACTGCAAGTGAAACGAAAAAATTCGGTCATCTCTGTATTCAAGGTGATTGCGACCACTTGGGTGCATCTGGGTGCGTACTTGCTGATGAGAAACCTTTTTCATGCAAGCTTTATCCGCTGTCATTCAATCCCACTTCAGGCAATTTGTATTTTGATGTGGAGTGCCCTTTGATGCCAGATTACATCGATCAATTGAATCAGCCGCACAGCAATGCCTCGCGCCATTTCAATGGCATGGTCAGTGAGTTGAGAAATTTGATAAAAACTGATCTCAATTTTTTGAAGAAAAATTCAGAAGTTGATCGCGATTATTTTGAGCTGAAGAAAATGCCGAACCAGCCCTTGAAAAAGGAAATTAAAAAATGAATGGTCTTTGTTCGTTTGAAGAATTAGCTGTCGAATTGGAAACCATGTCTGTGGGGCACCAAAGTTGGACGCAAGAAAATTTATGCGTCGACAGCTCCCACAACGACATCCACTACTACACCACCCGATGGGATGCCTTGTGTCCATACATTGATGTTTCTGAGGAAATGTTGACCACTGCCCCAAGACCTTTTGTCGTTTATGCCTTGCCGCCCGATGGTCCTTATGGCGTGCCCATCAATGACAAATATGGCTTGGTCAACGTTGCAGATCAGGGGTTTTGGACGGAGCCTCGCCGTGAGAGAAAGTTCAAAGAGCTAGAAAAACTCTACAAGACATTCACCAGCAACGAAACGGTGATTCCTGGACGTGATTTGACGGTCGAGCACTTGTATGAAATGGGTGGCGAACACTTTGCAGCCTATGAAATTGACGATCGAGAAATTGATGGATTCATCGACTACATCAAAGACTTGGATGTCTTGATCTTGACCGTGCATGACAGCCAAGGGGAGTTGGTGTTGACGGACGTTTCGGTGTTGTTGCCCAAGTACAACCAGGTCTACGGCAGTTTTTGCCAGTGGAATCGCGCATTCAAAAATCGCTCACCTGGAATTTATGCTTGCTTGCTGGCTTCTAAATGGGCTGCCAAAAATGGTTTTCACCACTACAACTTAGGACCCGTAGACGACTACGGGTACAAGTCCTTGTTTGTGACAGACTTTGAGCCCATCTATGCGATTGCGCTCACCGACTTGGATCATCCCTTGGTGTTGGATCCCACCTCACCGCTGCACATTGATTTCAAACCCCACCAGTTGAATCAAATCTATCGCGATTCAAACTGAGGCAAAAGCCCGCCAGGCGTTGAGGGCGCGCCAGTTCATTTGAAAATATGCTTTTCGCCAAAGCTCTCGTCGTAGTCAATGAAGAGTTCTTCACCCACACGAATGCTCGTTAATGAGACCAGGGTTCCGTTTTTCTTGAAGCGAAGATTAGGCTGTTTGGAGTGGTTCAGGTAGACCGCCATGTTCATGGCGTTCATCCCATAAAGAGGGATGGAGACGTACTTTTCTTTGTTGTCAACGTAACAAAAGGAATGAAGTTGTTTTCTCACGCTGGCCGGCAGTTTGGTCAACTCTTTCAGCGGAATTTCGACCTCTTTGGTGGGAAGCCAAGATTTCAATGGGTCAATGCCTTTGGGAATGGCGCGCAATGCAAACACGCCAATGCCAGCAATTTTAGATATGCCCAGTTTGCAATACACCTCTTGTTGCAGGTGCTTGATGATTTCGGTTTTGGTTTTTTTCATGGATGAATGTCAAAGATGAATCGCAGACAGGGTGAGTGTCGCGCATTTGTTGCGGGTTTTGGAGCTTTAATCCATTGAGTTTATGGTCGAAGGTCTGGGCGTTGCAAGACGTGATGCTCAGCCAGCGTAGCTTGTAATTGAATATTTAAGAAAACAAAAATACGCATTTATTTCAGGCGGCTTTGACTTTTATGTGTTTGATCAAGTCGCATAAACTGACCCCGCAGAATGTGCAAATTGCCAAGTTTTTTAAATGAATCACAGAGGGGTGCAGGGACTTATGGGGGACTATTCCAATATGGCGAATTACTACGATGTCATCATGACATCAGGGTATTACGACTATGAAAAGATTGTGAACAATTTGGTGACGCATCAACCACTCCACCATGTTTTAGAAAT
>CAIMWY010000435.1 GCA_903845315.1 uncultured Burkholderiales bacterium | reverse complement strand
GTGTATGTGGTGCGCTGCGGCGACGACACCCGTTGCGCCAAGATTTACAAAGAGGCCACCCAGCGCAGTTTTCGCCAAGCGGTGGACTACACCGAAAACCGCAAAGTCAAAAACTCGCGTCAGGCCCGTGCCATGGCCAAAGGCACCAAGTTTGGCCGCCAAGCCCAAGAAGCCGCGTGGCAAAGCGCCGAAGTGGATGCGCTGTACCGTCTGGCGGGTGCCGGGGTGCGCGTGCCCCAGCCTTACAACTTTTACGAAGGCGTGCTGTTGATGGAGCTGGTCACCGATGCGCAGGGCGACGCCGCCCCGCGCCTCAACGATGTGGCCTTCACGCCTGAGCAAGCCCTGCAGCACCACCGCACACTGATTGACGAGGTGGTGCGCATGTTGTGTGCGGGTGTGGTGCATGGGGACTTGTCGGAGTTCAACATCTTGCTGGCCGATGAAGCGGGGCAGGACGTGCCCGTCATCATCGACTTGCCGCAAGCCGTTGATGCAGCCGGCAACAACCACGCGCAGCGCATGCTGCTGCGCGATGTGGCCAATTTGCGCGACTTCTTTGGACAATTCGCCCCCGAGTTGCTGGGGACTGACTTTGGCCCCGAAATTTGGAGCCTGTACCAGCAAGGCTTGCTGTCGCAAGACACCGTGTTGAGCGGTCACTTCGACCGCAGCACCGCCGATGTCGACCTAAGTGCTGTGATGCGCGAGATTGACGACGCGCGCGCCGAAGACGCCGCCCGGCGTTTGCGCATGCAGCAAGCCGCCACGCCTTGAAGCACGCAACGCTTTTTTCATCTGGCACGATTCATGGATTCAACCGAGATCACTGTGACCCAAGACACCTCCATCACCGAAGACATCCCCTTCATCCAAGAAGCCCGTGTGTGGCAAGGCGAGGGCTGGACCGCCCGCGTCATCAACAACGACGATGACGACGGCTGGGCCGTGGCCATGTTCAAAGACGGCGAAGCTGAAGCCGCCTTGGTGGGCCCCTGGACCATGGGGCGCGACAAAAAGAACCCCAAGCCGCTGGACAACAACGCGTTTCTGACCTTGGTGAAAACCGCGCACGAGTTTGTGCGCCGACATGAACAACAACTGCACGCCAGCTTGCACCAAAGCCTGGACGTCAACAGCCCGCAGGGCCGCATCACGGTGCGCTTTGACATCGTGCCCGACGACGAACACCCCTACGCCGTGTTGAGTGCTCACGACGAGATGGGCGAGTGCTTGGCAGAAAAGCGTGTTCAAACCTCGTTCAAGTTCAACCGCAGCAGCGCCTTGGCCTGGGTGGAGGGCGGCTTTTGAAAGCCTGGCAAGTCACCACCGGTGGTGTGTGTGGTTTGGTCTTGACCATTGGTCTGGCCCGCTTTGCCTACACCCCGTTGTTGCCCAGTTTGCAGGCGCAAACCGGCTTGACGGATGCGGGGGCTGGGGCCTTGGCTGCTGCCAATTACGCGGGCTACATGAGCGGTGCTTTGGCCGCCGCCTGGATTGACGATGTGCGCTGGCGTCATCGTTTGTACAGCGCAGGCTTGTGGATGGCTTTGCTGACCACCGCGGCCATGGCCTTGTCTACTTGGATGCCGGCTTGGGCACTGTGGCGCTACATCGGGGGGCTGTGCGGTGCCACGGGCATGTTGCTGGGCTCGGGCTTGGTGTTGGGGTGGTTAATGCGCCACGGCCATCGGCCCGAGTTGGGGCTGCACTTCATGGGCATTGGCTTAGGCATTGTGGTGTCGGCGCTGGGAGCCTGGGGCTTGGCACAGGTGTGGCCTGAGTGGTGGCGTCAATGGCTGGCATTTGCGGTGCTGGGTGTGGTGTTTTTTGTGCCGGCCTGGATGTGGCGTCCGCCCGTGCCTCCGGCAGTGGCTGCAGCGCAGATAGACGATGGCGCCAACACCGTGTCGCGCCGTTGGCTTTGGACCATGCTCGGCAGCTACTTTGCGGCAGGCTGGGGCTTTGTCATCAGCGCCACGTTCACCGTGGCCATGGTGGAGCGCGAACCTGCGCTTGCGGGCCATGGCCCTTGGACGTGGGCGCTGGTGGGCTTGGCCGCCATGCCAGCGGTGTTTGTTTGGGACCGGGTGGCACGCCGGATTGGCGACACGCGGGCCCTGTTGCTGGCCCTCGGTTTGCAAACCGTCTCGGTTCTGTTGCCTGCTCTGTCGGGCTCGCTGGCAGCGGCCATGGCAGGGGCGGTGGGCTATGGCGCCACTTTCATTGGCATCGTCAGCCTGACCTTGGCGTTGGTGGGGCGGCGCTCACCTCACAACCCGGGCAAAGCCATGGCACGGCTCACCTTGAGTTACGGTGCTGCGCAAATGATTGCCCCGGTGGTGGCTGGGTTGATGGCTCAAACCACCGGCACGTTTCAAGGTGCGCTTTGGCTGACGGCTGGGGTACTGGCCGCAGGCATGGCCTTGTTGGCCACCTTGCCTGACGAGGGCTGAAATTCTGGCAGCTGTGCGCTTTAGCGCCGCGCTTTGTGCGTGAAAAGCGCTCAGCCTCGCCGCACAAGCACCACTCAAACGCCAAAGCTTTGCAGCTGCACCAAACCTTTGGGCGTTTGCAGCTTGGCCAGCAAGTTGGGCGTGCCTTCAGACACGGCCACACCCTCCAAGCCGATGGCCTCATAAGCGGCTTGCAACTTGGCGGCGCTGGGGTGCGTCACGGTCAGACTTTGCAAACTCACGCCCGAACGTGGCAGCGTGTTGCGGGGGTGCAGGCGCATCGGGTCGGTGGCTTCGGGCTTGCCCCATTGAATGAGGCTGGGCAGGGCGCCGTCGAACAGACGTTGGCCGTCAGCACGCACGCTGATCTGCCAGTTCAACACGCCTTTGGAGGTGCGGCGGCTGGCCGACACCGCTGGCCCACGGTCAATGCCTTGCATGCGTAGTGCCATTCGCGCGGCTTGCATGTCGTGGGTATTGACCACAAAGTGCGCCAAACGTGGCTCGGTTTTGACGGCAGCTTGCAGGGTGGCATCGTCCATGTCAAACCAACGCGTCGGCTGCATTTTTTTGGGCCGCACCGCATGGGGGTTGATGGCGATGATTTCCAAATACGCGGTGGGGTAGTTCGGGGTGGCAATTTTGAAGAGGCGGTTGTGGGTGCCGTATTTTTCGTGTTCGCCGCCAGGGCCGGGTGTCACACCCAAGGTGGTCTCACACCATTGCACGCCCATTTCCAAGTTGGGGGCCAACACCACCAAGTGATCCATCTGTGTTTTCATGGGCACACCTTACCATTGGGGCCTGCGCTTTCAGCGTACCTTGGTGAAATACATCTCTCTCATGCAATCCACATCTTCTGACGGCGAACGCCTGTCCAAACGCGTCATGCAATTGCGTGCCTGTTCACGCCGCGAGGCCGAGCAATACATCGAGGGCGGTTGGGTCATGCTAGATGGCGTGGTGGTCGAAGAACCCCAGCACCGCGTGAGCACCCAGCAGGTCAGCATCGACAAAGACGCCAGTTTGCTCAACCTGACGTCCGTCACGTTGATTCTTTGCAAACCTGCCGACTGGCTGGATGGCCGCGAGGACACCAAACCCTCGGCTCACAAAGCACAAAAATCGGCCCCCAAGAACGCTCTCAGCCTCTTGAACCCCGCCCATCACAGCGCGCATGACCACAGTGGGGTGCGCCTGCTCAAACCGCATTTCAGAGGTTTGCAGTTCAGCGTGCCGCTGGAGCAAGGGGCCAGCGGTTTGGTGGTGTACACCCAAGACTGGCGCACTCAGCGTAAATTGATGGAAGACATGGCCACCATGGAGCACGAGCTGATGGTGGATGTGACGGGCGAGGTCACGTCCGACCAGCTGCGACCCATCGAACGTGCTTTAAAGGACGAGCGTCATCGTCTGCCACAAGCCAAGCTCAGTCTCAGCAGTTCATCGCCCGAGCGCAGCAAGCTGCGTTTGGCGGTGAAGGGATCGCACTTGGGGCTGGCGTCTTACCTGTGCGAATTGGCGGGGCTTGAGATGTTGGCGTTACGACGCCTGCGTTTGGGTCGGGTCAACTTGGGTGAGTTGGAGCCCGGAAGTTGGCGCTACATGGCCAGTAACGAACGTTTCTAGGCTGTTTGGCTGTGTGCAAACCAAGCCTCGCTGCAAGCGCGTGATGCTTCAGTGAGTAGACGTGTCGGTTTTCTCAGAAGCCGGCACGCGCCGAGCGCCTGTGAAGCGGCGTTCCCAATAGGCTTGACGCATGTCTTCGACCCGCACTTGCTGTCCGGGTTTGGGCGAGTGGATGAACTTGTTATCGCCCACATAAATACCCACATGGCTGAAAGTTTGTCGCATGGTGTTGAAAAACACCAAGTCGCCAGGTTCCAGGTCTTTTTTGTCGATTTTTTCGGTCACCGCCGCTTGGTCGCGGGCACGGCGGGGTAAGACCAATCCGACACTTTGCTCGAACATCGAGCGCACAAAGCCGCTGCAATCAAAACCTGTGTCGGCTTCGGTGCCACCTCGGCGGTAGGGCACACCCAAAAAACCCATGGCATTGACCACCAGTTCAGACGCTTTGCCGCCCACCGAATCCCGCAGCTGCGCCATTTGCGCCAGCACACCACGCTCAGCCAGGTAGCGCTCAATGTCGTCGGCTGCATTGTTGCTAGGCGCGGCATGGGCGCTGGCAACACAGCAAAGGACGAGGAGGGCATGTTTGAACATCACCGCATTCTAGCGCGCTCCATTTCTAAGTTTTTTTTTAAATACATAATGTAAGTTATTGATTTTATTTGAATTTATTATTTCCTATAGTGACTCACAGTTTCATGAAGGTGAACATCGTCGATACTGTCGGTCGTTTCAAACCCAACGGATACCGTGTATGTTGCTCGACGACCAAGACTCCCAACTCGTGCTGGTGGATTACCAAAGCCGCCTCATGCCTGCCATTCACGAAGGCGATTTGGTGTTGACCAATGCGATGCGTTTAGCCCAAGGTGCGCATTGGTTGGAGGTGCCCACATGGGGCACCGAGCAAAATCCAGACAAACTCGGTCAAAACCCTGCGGAATTGCGCGCCTTGTGCCGACGCACCTTGCCTAAGATGAGTTTCAGTGCCTGTGCCGATGGTTTGATCGAGGTGTTGCGTCCCGCGCCACGTGCTGCCGGTGGCAACGCGCGAAGCTTGCCCAAGCACCTGCAAAAGGCCGTGCCGCATGACCCGAGTCGACAAAGCATCGTCATTGCTGGCGTGGAAGCCCACGTGTGTTTGTTGCAAACGGCGCTTGAATTGTTAGAGGCTGAATTTGAAGTTTGGGTGGTGACCGACGCCTGTGGTTCGCGCACCGAGCGCAACCGCGATGCAGCTTTTGACCGCTTGGCCGGTGCGGGCGCTGAACTGGTGACCACCGAGATGGTGCTCTTTGAATGGTTGCGCACGGCTGAGGCCGACCCGTTCAAAGAAATCCAAGCGCTGATTAAATAATTGAAATCATCGCGCTAATAGCGCTTTAAGTCAGCTTGCTGCAAGTCGCGTCTTCTCATAATTATGAATTCAGATCGACGTTATAAGAGGAGACATCAGCATGGTTGCGTACGCAGACTTTCACCGCCGTTCCATTGAGGACCGCGATGCGTTTTGGTCCGAACAGGCCCAGCACATCGACTGGAAAACACCACCCCAGCAAATCTGTGATTACAGCAACCCACCGTTTGCCAAGTGGTTTGTCGGCGGCACCACCAACCTCTGCCACAACGCGGTGGACCGCCACCTGAAAGACCGCGCCGACCAACCTGCGTTGATCTTTGTGTCGACCGAAACCAATCAAGAAAAAACCTACACCTTCCGTGACTTGCATGCCGAGGTGCAGCGCATGGCGGCCATTTTGAAAGATCTGGGTGTGGTCAAAGGCGATCGCGTGTTGATTTACATGCCCATGATCGCTGAGGCTGCGTTTGCCATGCTGGCCTGTGTCCGCATTGGCGCCATCCACTCGGTGGTGTTTGGGGGTTTTGCTTCCCACTCGCTGGCCACCCGCATTGAAGATGCGTCGCCCAAAGTCATCATCAGCGCGGACGCTGGCTCGCGCGGTGGCAAGGGCGTGCCCTACAAGCCCCTGTTGGACGAGGCGATCCAACTCTCAACGCACAAACCCAGCCATGTGATCATGGTCGACCGCAAACTTGCGGCCTTCACCTCCGTGGCGGGGCGCGACATCGACTACGCCAGCGAGCGCGCCAAGCACATGGACACGCAAGTGCCTTGCGAATGGGTGGAATCGACCCACCCGAGCTACACGCTCTACACCTCGGGCACCACGGGCAAACCCAAAGGCGTGCAGCGCGACACGGGGGGCTACACCGTGGCCTTGGCGGCCAGCATTCCGAACATATACCAAGGCAAGCCCGGGGGCACTTTTTTTTGCACCAGCGACATCGGTTGGGTGGTGGGCCACAGCTATATCATCTACGGGCCTTTGATTGGGGGCATGGCCACCATCATGTACGAAGGCCTTCCCATCCGTCCTGATGGTGGTATCTGGTGGAGCTTGGTTGAAAAGTACAAAGTCAATGTCATGTTCAGCGCGCCGACGGCCATTCGTGTGCTCAAAAAACAAGACCCGGCATTGCTCACCAAATACGACCTCTCGAGCTTGCAGGCACTGTTCTTGGCAGGTGAACCCTTGGATGAACCCACCGCCAAGTGGATTTCTGAAGGACTCAACGGCAAAGCCATCATCGACAACTACTGGCAAACCGAAACCGGCTGGCCGATTTTGACCATCTGCAATGGTGTGGAAAAAGCCCCTAGCAAGTTTGGGTCGCCTGGCAAAGCGGTGTATGGCTATAACGTCAAGTTGGTGGACGATCAAACAGGCCTTGAGTTAACGGGTGCCAACCAAAAAGGCGTGCTGACCATCGAAGGCCCTTTGCCTCCAGGCAACCTGCAAACCATTTGGGGTGACGACAAACGCTTCGTCAGCACCTACTGGAACACTGTGCCTAACAAAATGGTCTATAGCACTTTTGACTGGGCGGTTCGTGACGAAGATGGTTACTTCTTCATTTTGGGCCGTACCGACGATGTGATCAATGTGGCCGGCCACCGCTTGGGCACGCGCGAGATAGAAGAGAGCATTTCCAGCCATCCCAACATCGCCGAAGTGGCGGTGGTGGGTGTGGCCGATCAACTCAAAGGGCAGGTGGCCATGGCCTTTGCCATAGCCAAAGACGCTTCTGCTTTGGACGACCCCGCCGCGCGCTTGAAGCTCGAAGGCGAAGTCATGAAGGTGGTCGACTCACAACTCGGTGCGGTGGCTCGTCCATCGCGTGTTTTGTTTGTCACCGCCTTGCCTAAAACACGCAGCGGTAAATTGTTGCGTCGTGCCATTCAGGCGGTGTGCGAAAAGCGTGATCCGGGCGACCTGACCACCATCGACGATCCCACTGCCCTCAAACAAATCCAAGACCAAATAGCCTGACACCAGGCTGAATCTTCGCAAAATAAAGATCGCGGACAGCCGTGGATCGATGGCACAATCCTGTGTGTTTTGAGGTCCTTCCAGCCACTAACGCATCCGCCAATCGGTTCAGCCGTGTCGCGGAAGGTTTTTTTCAACCAACTAATGTTCCCTGAAGGGGAACGGAGGTCAGCGCAATGAGCGAGACAAACGTCTTCCAAGCCTATTCAGGCAACACTTACCTGTTCGGAGGCAATGCTCCGTACGTCGAAGAGATGTACGAGAACTATTTGGCCAACCCCGGCAGCGTCCCAGATTCTTGGCGTGAATATTTCGACGCACTGCAGCATGTGCCCGCAGTCGACGGCACCAACGCCAAAGACGTGCCCCATTTACCGGTCATCAACGCGTTTGCAGAACGCGCCAAAGCGGGCGGCACCAAGGTGGTCATGGCCAGCGCCGATGCCGAAATGGGCCGCAAGCGTACTGCCGCACAGCAACTCATTGCAGCCTACCGCAACGTCGGCCAACGCTGGGCTGACCTCGACCCCTTAAAGCGCACCGAGCGTCCGGCCATTCCTGACCTTGACCCCGCGTTCTACGGCTTCACCGATGCCGACCAAGAAACCGTGTTTGACACCAGCAACACCTTTTTTGGCAAGAACAGCATGTCCTTGCGCGAATTGCTCAATGCACTGCGCGAAACCTACTGCGGCACTTTGGGCGCCGAGTACATGTACACCACCGACCAAGCTGAAAAGCGTTGGTGGCAGCAGAAGTTGGAAAGCATTCGCAGCAAGCCCAACTTCAATGCCGACAAGAAAAAACACATCCTAGATCGCTTGACCGCTGCCGAAGGCTTAGAGCGCTTTTTGCACACCAAGTACGTGGGTCAAAAACGTTTCTCGCTCGAAGGTGGAGAGAGCTTCATCGCTTCCATGGACGAGTTGATCCAATCCGCCGGAGCCAAAGGCGTGCAGGAGATCGTCATTGGCATGGCCCATCGCGGCCGCCTCAACGTGTTGGTCAACTCCATGGGCAAATTACCGGCCGACTTGTTTGCCGAGTTTGACCACACAGCACCTGAAGAGTTGCCTGCGGGCGACGTGAAGTACCACCAAGGCTTCAGCTCCGACGTGAGCACCGCTGGTGGCCCGGTTCACCTGTCACTGGCATTCAACCCGTCTCATTTAGAAATCGTCAACCCTGTGGTTGAAGGGTCCGTGCGCGCCCGTATGGACCGCCGCGCCGACCCCCATGGTTCACAAGTGCTACCGGTCTT
>CAIMWY010000434.1 GCA_903845315.1 uncultured Burkholderiales bacterium | reverse complement strand
TTGTGTCTATGTCACCTGATGAGCTTCGGAGATTGGTTCAAAGAGAAATGGTGTCTTGGAAGGAAATTGCTAAGAAATCCAACATCACCGAATAGCCCATTGGGTCACCATCATGCAAACAATAAAAAGTACAGTATTCAAGCGAATCGGTTCACTTATTCCATCCTCCAACACGTCCCAGGAGCGTGAATTTCTTAATGCACTTCCTAAGGGAACTTCGCTTCATACCGCTAGACTCAAGTTAACGCACGTTAAAAAAGATACCACCATTCAAATTCTTGATGAATTAGAGCAAGGTGTCAGTAGCTTGGTAGATGCCGATGTGGATTTAATTTTGCTTGGGCTGACAGCACCATCATCGCGCTTGGGCTTGGGCTATGACCTTGAGTTGAAAAAACGCATTGAAGATCTTTCTGGCAAGCCTGCAACCACCGCGTCAACTGCCACGATTGAGGCCTTAAAAAAACTCAATGTTCGTCGCTTGTCATTCTTGGCGCCTTGGACTGATGAAATCAATGAATTCAGCATTTCTTTTCTTGAAAAAAATGGATTTGAAGTCCCGGTCAGAAAAGCCTTGGGCTTCTCTAAAAATCTTGAGATAGGTGACCTTGATTCATCCACTGCGTATCAAATGGCCATTGAACATGATCTAGACAACACAGATGCTGTGATGCTTGCATGTGGCAATTGGTTCAGCATGGAGGTGCTTGATCAGCTTGAAAAAAAACTTGGTAAACCAGTCTTCACAACCAATCAAGTCAGTTTGTGGGGTGCTCTAAGGGTCCTAGGGCATGTCGAATCCATCAATGGGTTTGGAACGTTGCTTAGAGATCACCTGCGTTGATTGAGGTCTAATCGCCAGCCCGCCACACGGTCATTGGCTGGCGAAGTGTATCGATGTGATCAAACGGATTTTTAGCCAGCAAAACGGCATCAAATGGGGCGCCGATGCGCAAGGTCGGGTGGGAATGACCGAAATGTCGTCGACTGCTGGAAGTAGCGGCTGCGAGCGTATCTTGCACAGAGAGACCAGCCGCTAGAAAAAGGTCGATTTCTTCAAATACCGCGTGACCGTGTCGCACCCCCATACTGCCTGCATCGGTTCCAAGCAATAGTCTGACCCCCAAGTCACGGGCCATCCCTAAGTGACGTGCATGGTGGGCAAGTATTCGTTCAAGGTTGTCAACTGTCTGAGTTTTCCAACCCAGTAGTTGCGGTTGTGACCATTGAAAATGCACGGGGCTGAATGTCGGCGTCCAAGCCACTTGCCTGTCTGCCATCACTTGCAAGTTTTCACGACTCATGAAAAAACCGTGTTCGATAGAACCAACGCCCGCGGCTGCGGCAATTGCCAAGCCCTTGCTGCCACTGCAATGGACCATGGTGTTGCGATGACACGCGCGAGCAGTTGCCACCACCAGTTCAACTTCCTCCAATGTGAATTGGGGTTCGTCTGTGACAGCGCCCGCATCGAAGTCAATGATGCCTGTGAGGATGAGCTTGAGCTCGTTGTTATCGACTGACAATGTGTGGATTGAGTCACGAATACTTTTGGCATCATCGACATTGGTCGCCATGAAAGCACCATAACGGTTGGCACGTTTGATTCCTAGGCCGGTGGAACGCACTTGGGATAAGTGGCTGTTGGTTGTGCTTGCCTCGTTGCGAATTCGGTTGTTGATGCCGTGGCGGTCACCCGCATCACGAACCAAGGTAATACCCAGCGCCAGCGACTGTTTGGCGCTGTCACGGGCGGCTTGAATGAGTTGATCAAGGGGTTGCTTGAGATGATCGGCGCGTTGCTTGCTTTCAAGGGTCGCACCGTCGAGAAAAAGGTGCACGTGCGCATCGACCAGACCCGGAATGAGAAAGCTGCCATGGGAAATCTTGACACCGCGGGCTTGAAGGTCGTTGGCATGGTTGCCAGGACTGATGCTGGAAATCTTTTGCTCATTCACCAATATCGTTGTGGGACCGTGGTGTCGCACCTCTCCATCGAACCAACCATTGACAATGACCGCGAACTCGGGGGGGTGTGTGTTTAGCATCCATCAGGCCTTGTAAAACTTGCGTACGGCGCGCAGCGCATTGCTGCCGGTTTGCTCAAGAAAATTACGGTAAGTCATAAGAACATGATGCTCCTCTGGTAACGGTTCATAACCGCGCCAAGGTGTGCCCAATATATAGTCAAATCCGTGTGGCACGTTGAGCGTGAGGAACGCATTTTCTAGGCAATGTTTTAAATCAGAGCCGTCCGCTGCCCTGGGGGGGAGTTGCTGGCCAATGTTGGACAGTCCACCCATCATGTGAACGCCTTTGAGTTCGTGGTCTGCACCAATTAATGCAATCGCTTCGACGGTGCAGCGGTTCAAACCCTCGGTGTCTGCAATGATGGCCGATACCGACATGTCAATGAAGATGTGATCAAGGGGCATGCCATAGTCGTTCTTTAAACGTAGCGCAACTCGACGTGCAGTGGCATAAATATCCTCTTTGGTTTTATTGGCCTTGGCCACCATGGTGCCATCGACTTGTTCCAATCGCTCTGAGGCCATCACGATGACTTTGAATTTATAAGGACCATACAGGTCCATCAAATCCCATCGGTGCTCGGTGATGGAGTTGACGATGGGTAATTCACCATGAGCGCGTTCAGATCTGTAACTAGCGAGACAAATTTGTTGTACTTTTTTACTTGGAAAGTCAAATGACAGTGGCGTGCTCACCACCTCTTGAATGGCATGAATGACGCGAGCCATGAAGTCGGGATCGGTCAATGCACGAGCACCCACATTGACATTCAGATAAGCTGCACCAGCTTCGGCTTGACGCACGGCCAATGCCTGAATGCCAGGAATATCTTCATTGTCAAACAGGGCTTTGGTGCTTTTAAATCCTGGATTGATCCGCTCACCAATGATGCGAATGTCAAAGCCGTTGGAAGATGTCATTGTTATTTCCTCGTTGTGTCGGAAGGCAGTCCGATGTGGTGTAAAAACATTTTTTGAAAGTTGCTGCGCGTTGACAATTCGATGTATTGGCACCGCTCGGCCAGTTCGGCCGCTTCGGCTCGTCGTAAGTGGCTGGTGAGCATTTGCCGTACGCCCATACCTGCTGCATTGCCAACTTGAACAAACCGTTTCATTTCAAGTCTCGGGAATAGTCCGATGTCTATGCCGCTGGCAATGTCGATATAAGCACCAAAAGAACCTGCGATCACGAACTGCTCAATATCTTGATCGTGCAAGCCCCTCTCTTGCAGCAGCATGTCTACCCCGGTTCGTATAGCGGCCTTGGCCAGTTGAACGGCGCGTACGTCACTTTGCGTGAAAAGTACGTCCGGTGCCAAGATTGCCGCGCGCTGACCATCATGCATCTTCACATCAGTGTGTTCGCCTGAAAGTCGTCCGCCAGAATTGACGATGTTGGCCCGCCGAAGCACCGACATGGCGTCGAGCACGCCCGAGCCACACAGTCCGACAGGATCGCAATGGCCAATGGTCTGTATTGCCATGCGGTCGTTTTCTAGCGTGACCCGTTCAATCGCGCCTTCCGCCGCTCGCATGCCACATGAAATATGCCCCCCCTCTAAGGCCGGTCCAGAGGGGCAAGAGGCCGACAAGATGTCACCCGCATGGATCAGGGAAATTTCAGTGTTAGTTCCTATGTCCATCACCACGCATGTATCAGCACTTTGCCAAATAGCTTGTGTCGCCAGTAGGGCTGCGACGTGGTCGCCTCCTACAAAACCACCGACATTGGCTGTCATGTGCACCCAAGCACCGGGACAAATGGCCAAACCTAAGTCACGGGCTTTCACATCATAAGCAGAGCGCATGGTGGCAACAAAGGGGGATCGTCCCATTTGATGAACCGACAAACCCAGCAGCAAATGGTGCATCGCTGTGTTGCCGCAAATCACCACATCGACAATGTCTTGCAAGCGTGTACCCACTGCATGACACAAGTCATGCGCCAGCGCATTGATGGCGTTGAGTGCGGCTGAGCGTAGTTCGATCCGTGCAGCATCATGACGAACTGCATAGTTGATGCGACTGATCAAATCGGCGCCCCAAGCAGTTTGGGGGTTTTCAATGGCCAGGCTGGCAAGACGAACGCCTGTTTCTAGGTCTATCAAAAAAGCCGCTACATTGGTGGTTCCTAGATCTACGGCCAATCCGAGGGCGCGACTGCCTGTTGGCGCAAATCCAATCCACTCGTTGGCACGTCGATAGGCACGTAAGGACCAAGCCGTATCGCTTGGTGAGGCACGTAGGCATGTCGAGAGCGCTTGGGCCGCTGTCAAGTCCATGGAAAAATTTGAACCACCACTGGCACATCCTATGCGGTCGGCATCGCTTTGCGTGTCAGTGAGGGTGGCAGGAGCCACAGTGAGATCGACGCTGATAACTGCCGGTTCCAAGACCCGCATTTCTGACACTTCGCGGGTGTCTGCTTCTGCGCGAACGATGGGGGCTAACGAGCGAGGTGCGACTTCGAGCGAGCAATCGCTTTGAGGGCGAACCTGGCAAGCGCGCAACCATTTCGTTGCATCCTGCTCGACGTCTACCTGACCATCGAGCACTCGAACCACACAGGTACCACAATGACCACGGCCACCACATGCCCCAACGATGCGTAGACCATGACGACGCGCGCTTTGAAAAATGCTTTCACCGTCCTGTGCAGTGATGGTGCGCTCTAATTCTGCAAAGCGCAAAGTGTGAATGTTGCGAGGGTGGGGCATGGGGTTGGCGGTTTAGCTGAGCGTCTCGGGTTTTTCTATTCGCTTGCATTTGCTGCGGGAGGGGCAGTGGTCGCATCGAGACCACGTTGCCTGGGGTAAGTCAATGCCTGCCCCGATGACCACCGATGATGACTTGAGCGGGTACAAGGTGTGACCGTAACGCAGGCTGACTTGGATGGTCTGTGCCTGGGCCAGACGCAGAACGGCGCCATGGGCATCCAAGCCCAAACCAGGATCGCCCGGGTGAAGCTCCCCGCACAGACTGAGTTGTTGGCGCTTGGCATCGATCAACATGCGGTCTTGGAGCAGGCGTGAGGTGGCAAATAACAGCGCATTGCCCAGTTCGTCCAATGCAAGTGCAAGGGATACACGCTTTTGAGAAAACAACGAAGTGACGCGAGCTTCTATTGCTGGACCCACTGTGCAAACGCCACAGGCGAGGGCAGTTAACTGACCGCTGGGCGGAATCAACCAAGGTGCATGCAGCGTTTCGCCCTCTAGGCGCAAAGTCTCGCCAATTGGCGCGTCCAGCGGGACGATTTTGTAACTGAAGGCAGCATGAACCAAGTTTTCTGTCCGCGCCAAATCCACCGCTTGACTTCGCATGCGCTCGCGCAATTTCGATGGTTTGCCAAGCAAGGCAGAAGCCGCAACGGTGCGTAAAAGGTTCAGGCTGTTCACAACGGGCATGGACGTGAATTAACCCGCGTATTTGCGTGCAGCATCGAACATGGCGCGAACGTTGGCAACTGGAGTTTCGTCGGGCAAGCCAAAGGCGCAATCCAAGATCAGTTTGCCGCCTTTGTTCCAGACGTTGTCGACCAGGTGCTTCACGGCCGTATCGACTTGTTCGGGGGTCCCAGTGGTCATCATGGATGGCGACAGATT
>CAIMWY010000433.1 GCA_903845315.1 uncultured Burkholderiales bacterium | reverse complement strand
TCGACAAACTCAACGCCGCACTCAACCGCGCCATGGAGTCGCAAGACGTGGTGGACAAATTTGCCCAGCTGGGCATGTCCAGCAGCCGCAACAGCGCCGCCGAATTTGGCAGCTTCTTGCGCGCCGAAGTGCCCAAGTGGGCCGCTGTGGTCAAAAGCTCAGGCGCGAAGGCCGACTAACGGCTAGACAAAGCAAACCTAGAATGCAGGTGTGACCACCCCCACCCTGCTCCACCGCTCTCGGCTCGCGCTGCTGACTACCCTTTGGGTGTTGCTGGCACTCGGGCCGTTTTTGCATGCGCATTACGGCAGCAGCAGTCGCACCGGGTTTCACCTGGACGGGGTCAGCCAATCGGTGTCGCAGGTCATGCATGGGGGCCATGCTTTTGAGCTGAGCCAAACGGACAGTCCCGAATCAGCCGCTTTGGGTGTGGCCACCTCGCACACACGTGAGCTCAGCAACAGTGATCACGACCAAGAACCCTCCACCAGCGCCTCAGATCACCCGGTGCATCCAGGCGCGTCTAACCAAACGCCACTGCTGGCCACAGCACCTTGGCAAGCGCCCCGTGCAGCGCACGCGCCCTTTAGCGCGGGTCTGCCGCCCCCGGCACACGCGCCTCCTTTCTCACACCCACACGCTTAAGCGCTTGTGTCACACCGTTGTGGTCTGATGACCCGTGGTGTTGATCAGGCTGTCGCTTGGCAGCGAGCACGTTTTTTCATGGTTTGTTTGGAAGGAGTTGGGCATGTCCAATTCAAAAGCTCTTTTGGGTCTGACACTGTGCTGCGCACTGGGCGCGAGTTTGGGGCACGCGCAAACGCTGCAGACCACGCCTAAGTTGTTGGCGCTGGATGCCAAGCAACAAGCAGCACTCGGCGTGCAAGTGACCACCCCCAAAGCAGCCAATGCGGCCCAGCTGCTGGCCAGCGCCACCGTGAACACGCTGCCCGGCAAAGACGTGACGGTGTCAGCGCCCTACCCGGGCCAGTTGTCGCGCTTGTGGGTGGGTGTGGGGGACCGCGTCAAGGCGGGTGCTCCGTTGGCCCAGTTCACCAGCCCGATGCTGGGTGAAGCACGCCGTCAATGGCAAGAGGCGCAGCTGGAGTTGAAGAACGCCAACAGCGCGCTGCAACGTGACCAGGCGATGCTGAGTGAGGGCATCATCCCCGCCGTGCGGGTGCAGATCACGCGCAACAAGCAAGAGGCGGCACAAGCGCTGGTGCAAGCCCGCGAGGCCGAGCTGCGCGCAGCAGGCATCGGCGCCAACCCAGACCTCAACCCAGCGACCATGGGCTATGCCACGGGCACCTTGACCGCGCCGATTGCGGGCGTGGTGACCCAAGCCTTTGCCGCCGTGGGCCAGCGGGTAGAACCCGGCGCGGTGTTGTTCAAGCTGGCCGATGACAGCAGCTTGCAACTCGACATCCAACTCGCCAGCGACAAAGCCGCACAGCTGCAAGTGGGTGATGCGGTGGCTGTGCCCAGCCGCGAAGCGCAGGCCAAGATCGTGGGCGTGAGCCGTGCGGTGGACGCCAGCCAACTGGCCAAGGCGCGGGCGGTGGTCACCCACCCTGGGCGCTTGCAAGTGGGCGAGACGGTGGCCATCACCGTGCAAGCCAAGGCCACGTCGACCAGCAACGCCGCACGTTGGCTGGTGCCAGCGCGGGCCTTGACGCCTTGGAACAACCAGTCGCTGGTGTTTGTGCGTCAAAGCGCAGGCTTTACCGCACAACCGGTGCGCGTGCTGTCGTCCAACGATGACATGGCTTTGGTGGAGGCCAACTGGCCCGCCAATGCCCAAGTGGCCATCAGCGGCATTGCGTCGTTGCGTGCCTTGCTGCAAAAGGACGAATGATGTTTGAACAGCTGATTCGCCTGAGCCTGCGTTACCGCAACCTCACGCTCGGCTTGGGGGTGGCCTTGTTGTTGGGCGGCTTGCAAGCGTGGCTGACCTTGCCCATCGACGCCTTCCCAGACATATCGCCCACGCAGGCCAAGTTGATTTTAAAAATCCCGGGCATGACGCCGGAAGAAATTGAGCAGCGCGTGGTCAAACCGATTGAGCAAGAACTGCTGAGCATTCCCAACAAACGGGTGGTGCGCTCGGTCTCCAAGTACGGCATCGCCGACATCACGATTGACTTTGACGAAGGCATCGACATTTACTGGGCCCGTCAACAAGTATCTGAACGTCTGAACAACGTGATGCGCGAGCTGCCCGCCAGCGTGAGCGGTGGCTTGGCACCCATCACCACGCCCTTGAGCGAGATGTTCATGTTCACACTGGAAGGTGACGGTTTTAGCTTGGCTGAGAAACGCCGCGTACTGGACTGGGTGATTCGCCCCGAGCTGCGTACGGTCACAGGCGTGGCCGAGGTCAACTCGTTGGGTGGCGAAGTGCAAACCCTGGAGGTGGTACCCAACCCCGAGCGCATGGCCGCATTGGGCGTGAGCATGGGCGATTTGCGCCAAGCCCTGCTGGCCAACAACAGCAACGACGGCGCCGGTCGCTTGACGCTGGGCGACGAGTCGCTGGTGGTGCGGGTGGTGGGTGCGGTGCGCTCGCTCGACGACTTGCGCAGCGTGCGTCTGGCCACCGCCAACCCCAGCCTGAAGGTGTATGTGGACGACGTGGCCACGGTGCGCTTGGGCGCCCTCACGCGCTACGGCGCGGTCACCCAAAACGGCCAAGGCGAAGCGGTGCAAGGTCTGGTCTTGGGCATGCGTGGCGTGAACGCGCGCGACTTGGTCGAACACGTCAGCGCCAAGCTCGACGAGATTCAACCCCGCTTGCCCCCCGGCATGCGGGTGCAGGTGTTTTACAACCGAGGCGAGTTGGTGTCGCGTGCGGCGGGCACGGTGATCAAGGCTTTGCTGGAAGCATCGCTGTTGGTGTGCGTGACCCTGTATGTGTTTTTGGGAGGCTTGCGCGCTGCGCTGGTGGTGGCGGTGTCGCTGCCCTTGGCCTTGCTGTGCACCTTCATGCTGATGCATGCGTTTGGGCTGACCGCCAACCTGATGAGCCTGGGCGGCTTGGCCATTGCACTGGGCATGCTGGTGGACGCGTCGGTGGTGGTGGTGGAGAACATCGAAACAGCATTTGCTGCGCACAGCGGGCACCACGGCCTGTCCAAAACCGAAGTTTTGATGGGTGCAGCACGCCAAGTGGTCAAGCCGGTGGTGGCAGGCGTGTTGATCATCTGCGTGGTGTTTTTGCCGCTGCTGAGCTTGCAAGGTCTTGAAGGCAAATTGTTCTCACCGGTGGCGGTGACCATCATCTTGGCTTTGGCAGCGTCGCTGTTGATTGCTTTCACCGTGGTGGTGGCCTTGGCGTCTTGGCTGCTGAAAGAACAAGGCGCGCATGAGCCCCGCGTGATGCAGCTGATTCACCGCGGCTATGTGCGCTTGCGCGATACCGCATGGCGCCACCCCAGGTGGCTGTATGGCGCCTCGCTGGCATCGCTGGTGTTGGCTGCTGGCTTGTACACAGTAATTGGCAAAACCTTCATGCCCACGATGGACGAGGGCGACATCATCGTGCAGCTGCAAAAGCTGCCCTCCATCTCGCTGGAAGCTTCGTTGGAGATAGACACACGGGTGCAGCAAGCCATTTTGGCCAGCGTGCCCGAAGTCAAAGCCGTGGTGGCGCGCACAGGCTCAGACGAGTTGGGGCTTGACCCCATGGGCTTGTACGAGACCGACACGTTTTTGGTTCTCAAGCCCAAGAACGAATGGCGCGGCAACAAAGAAGACATCATTGCCGAGTTGCGCCAAGTGCTCGAAGGTTTTCCGGGACTTGTGTATGGCTTCACGCAACCGATTGAAATGCGCGTGTCCGAAATGCTGACCGGCACGCGCGGCGATGTGGCGATCAAGATCTTTGGCACCGACCTGGCCCAGTTGCAAGAAGCCGCGCAGCGCATCGCCGAGACCATGCGCACCATCCCCGGTGCCGGTGAGGTGATTGCGCCCAAGGGAGATGGCTTGCAGTACCTGTCGGTCGAGGTCAACCGCACGCTGGCAGGTGAAGCAGGCCTGAGCGTGGAGGCGGTGCAGCAAGCGTTGAAGAACCAGGTAGAGGGTGAAGCCCTGGGCTATGTGCTGCAAGACGGCGTGCGCACGCCGCTCGCGCTCAAGGGCAACGAGGTCGTGCGTCATAGCCCAGAAGCTTTTAAAAATTTGCGCTTGGTGGCTCCCAACGGCAGCAGTTGGACAGCAGGCAGCCTGGCCACCATCGCCGTGGTGGATGGCCCGATTCGGGTGGACCACGAACAAAGCGCACGCTTCACCACGGTGCAGGTGTCGGTCGATGGACGCGACTTGGGCGGCTATGTGCAAGACGCACAAACCGCCGTCGCCGGGCTGACCCTGCCCAAGCACTTGCGTGTGGTGTGGGGCGGCCAGTTTGAAAACCAGCAACGCGCGGCAGCGCGTTTGGCCCTGGTGATACCGGCAGCGCTGGTGTTGATTTTTGCCATCTTGGTGGTCACCTTTGGCTCGGTGGTGCAAGCAGGCATTATTTTTGTGAACATCCCGTTTGCCTTGGTGGGCGGGGTGGTGGCGCTGGCTGTGTCGGGCGAATATTTGTCGGTGCCAGCATCGGTCGGCTTCATTGCCTTGTTGGGCATTGCGGTGCTCAACGGGGTGGTGATGGTGACGCACTTCAATGAGCGTTTGATGGAGGGCGAAGACTTGGCCACCGTGGTGCGTTTGGGCTCTGAGCGACGTTTGCGCCCGGTGTTGATGACCGCCGTGATTACCGCACTTGGCATGATTCCGCTGCTGTTTGCCACGGGGCCCGGTTCTGAAATTCAGCGCCCCTTGGCGGCGGTGGTGACCGGTGGCTTGCTGACCTCCACACTGCTGACCTTGCTGCTGCTGCCCAAGATTTTTGAGCGCCTAGGCGCCACCAACAGCGTGGCGGATGTGCTGCGTTTGATGGTGCAAGGGAGACGTCCATGAAACATTGGCTGTGTGTGAGTTTTTTATTTTGTGCGGCGGTTCATGCCAACCCTGAATTGGCCCCCTACCTGCCTGCTGAAGCAGCGGCCAAAGAGGCCCTGATCCAATCGCCCCTGCTGCAACAAGCGCGCGCCAGAAAGCAAGCCTTGGGCTTGCGCGCGCAAGCCATCGACGCGGGCAATGCTGAGTTCAGCGTGCGCGCGCTGCAACAGCGGCGCAGCATCAATGCCACGGGTGAGCGCTATGGCGAGTCCAGCGTGAGCTTGGAACGCCCCGTGCGCTTGTGGGGCAAGCGCGGCATCGACGCGGAGTTGGCACAGCAAACCCAGGCCTTGGCCGACATTGAATACGCCGACGCGGTGCACGAAGCCAGCCGCGAGTTGTTGAAACACTGGTTTGCTTATCTGCGCGCTGCGGCCACCCAAGCCAACGCCAACACCAGCCTTGAGTTGGCACAAGCCAACCAACGCTTGGCCAGTGTGCGATTGAATCACGGTGAAATTTCGCAGCTTGATGCGCAATTGGCACAGGCCGAATTGCAACGCACGCAAGCCGCATGGCAACTCAGCCAAGCCGAGATGAGCAGTGCCAGCAAGGCTTTGCAACGCCGTTACCCGGCTTTGCCCTTGCCCAACGCACCTGCCCTGCAGCTGTTGCGCACGGCCAATTTGCCTGCGGCCTTCGATCAGCCCTCGGCCTTGCAAGCCGCGTTTTTGCAAACCAACCACGAGCTCAACATGCTGCGCATCGACGCGCAACGTTTGCGCTTGCATGCCCAACGCGTCAACCGCGACCGCTTGCCCGATCCCACGGTGGGCATCTTCACCGCACGCGACCGTACGGGGGCTGAGCAGGTCACGGGCCTGAGTGTGGCGATTGCTTTTGCAGGCGACGCACGCAGCTACCAAGGCCAAGCGGCCCTGGCCGAAGCACAAGCCGCCGACGACAAAGTGGACACCTTGCAGCGCACGTTAAGTGCTGCCTTTGATGGCACCTTGGCCCAGTACCAGCACAAACGTTTGGCCGCAACGCAGTTGCAGTTGGCCGCACACACACAAACTTTGGCCGCCGAAAAATCACGCACGGCGTTCACGCTGGGTGAGCACAGCATGTCCGACATGCTGACCATCGCCCGCGTGGCCAATGACAACCGCTTGGCAGCCGATTTGATGCGCGTCGAGGTGATCGAGCTGCTGGCCAGCGTGCGGTTGGATTTGCATGAAATTTGGGATTTTGACGAGTGATGAACGCGAGCCAACCATCGTCACACAGATGTCACAAATATCCCTTAAGGTTTAAAGTTGCTTGCAACTCACTGAAGTCATCATGAATACACCTGCCACCCCCTTGAACGTTTTGTTTTTGTGCACCCACAATTCGGCACGCAGCATCTTGGCCGAAGCTTTGCTCAATCACATGGGCCAAGGTCGCTTCAAGGCCTACTCGGCTGGCAGCAGCCCGCGCGAGAACCAACAACCCCATCCTTTGGGCTTGCAAGTGCTCGAACAAGCAGGCGTGACGACAGCGGGCTTGCACAGCAAAACGTGGGATGAGTTCGCGGGCGCCAACGCACCGCACATGGATTTGATCATCACGGTATGCGACAACGCGGCGGGTGAGGTGTGCCCCGTGTGGCCTGGCCACCCCGCCACAGCGCACTGGGGCTACGCTGACCCCTCAGAGGGCGACAAGAGCGATAGCGACAAGCTCGACGCCTTTCGCCACACCCTGCACGCCATACAACACCGATTGAATTTGTTGATCAATTTGCCTGCCGACAAACTGGCCCACGCCATCCTTCAAACCAGTGCCCGCGCATTGAGTTCACAATGAATATTTTTGAACGCTTCCTCACCGTCTGGGTGTTTCTGTGCATCGTGGTGGGCATTGCCTTGGGGCAATGGTTGCCAGACGTGTTTCAAACCATTGGTCGCTTAGAAGTGGCACAGGTGAACTTGCCCGTGGGGCTGTTGATTTGGGTGATGATCATCCCGATGTTGATGAAGGTCGACTTTGCCGCACTGGGCCAAGTGCGGCAACACATCAAGGGTATTGGTGTCACACTGTTTGTCAATTGGTTGGTGAAACCGTTCTCGATGGCATTGTTGGGGTGGTTGTTCATTCGCCACTTATTTGCCCCGCTATTGCCTGCTGACCAACTCGACAGCTACATCGCTGGCTTGATATTGTTGGCTGCCGCACCTTGCACAGCGATGGTGTTTGTGTGGAGCCGACTCACGCATGGCGACCCCTTGTTCACCTTATCGCAAGTGGCCTTGAACGACAGCATCATGGTGGTGGCTTTTGCGCCGTTGGTGGCTTTTTTGCTAGGTCTGTCGGCCATCACCATTCCGTGGGACACACTGTTGACGTCGGTGGTGCTGTACATCGTGATTCCTGTCGCCTTGGCTCAGTGGTGGCGCAAAGCGCTGTTGGCGCGCAGTCAAGAACACTTTGATGCCACAGTGGCACGCATTGGCCCTTGGTCGATCAGCGCCTTGCTGGCCACTTTGGTGTTGCTGTTTGCGTTTCAAGGTGAAGCCATCTTGGCCCAACCTTTGGTAATTGCGCTGTTGGCCGTACCGATTTTGATTCAAGTGATCTTCAACTCCGCGCTGGCTTATGGACTCAACCGCGCACTGGGAGAGAAACACAACATCGCCTGCCCATCGGCACTGATTGGCGCCTCGAACTTCTTCGAGTTGGCTGTGGCCGCGGCGATCAGCTTGTTTGGTTTTGACTCAGGCGCGGCACTGGCTACGGTGGTGGGCGTGTTGATTGAAGTGCCAGTGATGCTGTTGGTGGTGGCGGTGGTCAACCGCAGCAAGAATTGGTATGAACGTACCTGATTCAATAAGTCTGCCTAGGGGTGATGGGTCCATTGCGATGAAGCTCTCATCACTCGCATGGTATTCAATGCGCGTCAACGATGACGGGTTGAATGCTAAACACATGCGGTTTTGAAACATCGACCGTCACCTTGACCCAATGGTTGGACGGACTACCAAAGGTTTGCACGCGTGTGAAATTTTTCAACATCTTGTTAGGTGAGTACAAGGGTTTGTCGATTTTGAAAAAATGGTCGTCACCATGTACCAACAAAACTTGCCCTTCAAAGCCTTCGGTTTGCGCGACCAAGGTAGACATCCACTGACGGTAGCCCGAATATTCCGGCAAGGCACTCTCGTCAAGAGGCCAAGTCTCCGACAGATCAAAACCTGGGTTGGCTTGAATCACCACCACCACACCTCGGGCAGACTGCGCTTTCGCCTCAGCGAATGCAGCGATGAGCCATTCGATGTTGGCTTTGTTGCGCTCCATGTATTCGGCGTTGGCAGCATCGCAATCAGCCTGTGTTCTGACGCTTTTGTGGGTGCACTCCTTGGGACTGCTCACCAAGTTGTTGTTACTTCCCGGCACATTCAAACCAACAAACACAACACCTTGATGGAAGAAACGCGTGTTTTCTGAGAACGTATCGCCCTTTTTTCCTTGCTGAATCAGTGGGAGTTTTCTCTGGCCCAAACTTTCTGAGTTGCCAAAGAATGTGCGACGAATCAGCGACAAGCGCTCTAGGGCGCTAAAGCCTCCGTTATTGCTGCGGTGGCAATCAGTCCATTCGTTGTCGCCTGGCACATAAATCAGCGGATGGCGCATGGTGTTGAAGGTGTGGAAGGTCTGCATGTATAGCGCGTCATGACAGACAGAGCTCCCATCTTTGAAGTCACCATCAAAGATGGAGAACATCACGTCTGAGGCATTGATGCTGTCAATCACCGCTCGTGTTTGCTGTGCATCGTTGTTTTTTCCATAAGGCATATCCCCCCACAGTCCAAATGAGAAGTCAGCAG
>CAIMWY010000432.1 GCA_903845315.1 uncultured Burkholderiales bacterium | reverse complement strand
GCCCAGGTACTGAAGGACGAGGGTTATATCGACAGCTTCCAAATCAAGTCCGAGGGTGGCAAGAGCGAGCTTGAGATCGCCCTCAAGTACTACGCCGGTCGTCCGGTCATTGAGCGCATCGAGCGCGTGAGCCGTCCTGGCCTGCGTGTGTACAAAGGCTGCGGCGCCATCCCCCAAGTCATGAATGGCATGGGTGTGGCGATCGTGACCACGCCCAAAGGCGTTATGACAGATCGCAAAGCACGCGCTACCGGTGTCGGTGGCGAAGTGTTGTGCTACGTCGCTTAACCGCCGACTAAAGGAAAGACTGAAATGTCCCGAGTTGGAAAAATGCCTGTGACCGTTCCCCAAGGTGTGGACGTGTCAATCAACAGCGCCAGCATCAATGTCAAAGGTACCGGCGGCACGCTGTCGGTGGCCTCGCACGCATTGGTGAAGGTTGTCAACAATGCTGGTCAAGTGACTTTCACGCCAGCAGATGAGTCACGTGAAGCCAATGCCATGAGTGGCACCTTGCGCCAGTTGGTCAACAACATGGTGGTGGGTGTGTCCAAGGGCTTTGAGAAGAAGCTGACTTTGGTCGGTGTGGGCTACAAAGCCCAGGCGCAAGGCTCAAAGCTCAATCTCGCGGTGGGGTTCTCTCATCCCGTGAACAAAGACATGCCTGAGGGCATCAAGGTCGAGACGCCCGCGCCAACGGAAATCATCATCAAAGGTGCCGACCGTCAACGTGTGGGTCAAGTGGCTGCTGAGATTCGTGCAATTCGCCCCCCCGAGCCTTACAAGGGCAAGGGCATCCGTTATTCGGATGAGAAGATCACGATCAAAGAGACCAAGAAGAAATAAGGAGCTGCAACATGTTGACCAAAAAAGAGCAGCGACTCCGCCGGTCCCGTCAGACCCGTATCCGCATCGCCAATCAAGGTGTTGCGCGTCTGATGGTGAACCGTACCAATTTGCACATTTACGCCAGCGTGATCTCTGGCTGTGGCACCAAGGTGTTGGCAGCAGCATCCACGGCCGAAGCCGATGTGCGCAAAGAGCTTGGCGCAACTGGCAAGGGCGGCAACGTCAATGCCGCACAAGTCATTGGCAAGCGCATTGCTGAAAAAGCAAAAGCAGCTGGCGTTGAGAAGGTGGCGTTCGATCGCTCCGGCTTCGCCTACCACGGTCGTGTCAAAGCACTGGCTGACGCCGCTCGTGAAGCTGGCTTGCAGTTCTAATCGAATTGGATATTACAAATGGCTAAATTACAGGCAAATACCAAGACTGACGGTCCTGAAGACGGTCTGAAAGAGAAGATGATCGCGGTCAACCGCGTCACCAAGGTCGTCAAGGGCGGCCGTATTCTCGGTTTCGCCGCACTCACGGTCGTGGGTGACGATGATGGTCGCGTGGGCATGGGAAAAGGCAAGTCAAAAGAAGTGCCAGCTGCTGTGCAAAAAGCGATGGAAGAAGCCCGTCGCAACATGATCAAAGTGTCTTTGAAAAACGGCACCATCCACCATAAGGTGCATGGCAGCCATGGTGCAGCCAACGTCATGATGATTCCTGCCCCCAAGGGCACCGGCATCATTGCAGGCGGCCCAATGCGCGCCGTGTTTGAAGTGATGGGTATCACTGACATCGTGGCCAAAAGCCATGGCACGTCAAACCCCTACAACATGGTTCGCGCCACGTTGGACGCTTTGAAAAACTGCACCACACCTTCGGAAGTGGCTGCCAAGCGCGGCAAAAATATCGAAGACATCTTCGCTTGATCTCGGAGCATTCGATGAGCAATACACAAACTGTCAAAGTCCAACTGGTTCGCAGCCCGATTGGCACCAAAGAATCGCACCGCGCCACTGTTCGTGGTTTGGGTCTGCGCAAACTTAACTCTGTGAGTGAGTTGCAAGACACGCCTGCAGTGCGCGGCATGATCAACAAGATCAGCTACCTGGTCAAAGTGCTGTAAAGGTTGAAGATGGAACTCAATAACATCAAACACGCCGATGGCGCCAAGCACGCCAAGCGTCGCGTGGGCCGTGGTATCGGTTCGGGCTTGGGCAAGACCGCAGGTCGTGGCCACAAAGGTCAAAAGTCACGTGCTGGCGGCTACCACAAAGTGGGTTTTGAAGGCGGTCAAATGCCTTTGCAGCGCCGCTTGCCCAAGCGTGGCTTCAAGTCCACCACATTGAAATACAACGCGGAAGTTACATTGACTGCGCTTGAGAAATTTGGCGCCGCTGAAGTCGACATGAACTCACTCAAAGCCGCTGGCTTGGTGGCTCATATTGCGCGTGTGGTCAAAGTGATCAAAACAGGCGAAATCACCAAAGCTGTGAAACTCAACGGCATTGGCGCAACGGCTGCTGCAAAAGCCGCCATTGAAGCCGCTGGCGGCTCGGTCGCCTAAGGTCTGACTGTTTAGGAAACGCACTTCGTGGCCACCAAACCTTCATCGACGGGTAACAACGACAAGTTCGGCGATTTGCGTCGCCGACTGGTCTTTTTGTTGCTCGCTTTGGTTGTTTACCGCGTGGGTGCGCACATTCCTGTGCCTGGTATTGATCCGAACCAACTCCAGCAGTTGTTCAAAGGGCAACAGGGCGGCATCTTGAGCTTGTTCAACATGTTCTCCGGCGGCGCGCTGTCGCGTTTTACGGTGTTCGCGTTGGGCATCATGCCTTACATTTCTGCGTCGATCATCATGCAATTGATGACCTATGTACTGCCGACCTTAGAGCAACTTAAAAAAGAGGGCGAAGCAGGCCGTCGCAAGATCACCCAATACACGCGCTACGGCACCTTGGGTTTGGCCTTGTTCCAATCCATGGGAATTGCCCTGGCTTTGGAGGCTTCGGCTGGTTTGGTCAATGTGCCTGGTTTTGGCTTTCGTATGACGGCCATGATCACCTTGACATCCGGCACGATGTTTCTGATGTGGTTGGGTGAGCAAATCACCGAGCGTGGTTTGGGCAACGGTATTTCTATTCTGATTTTTGCGGGCATTGCCGCAGGCCTGCCCAATTCTGTGGGTGGTTTGCTGGAGCTGGTGCGTACCGGTGCCATGAGCATTTTGGTGGCGCTTGTCATCGTGGTGGTGGTGGGCCTGGTGACTTACTTCGTGGTGTTTGTTGAACGTGGCCAGCGCAAAATTTTGGTGAATTACGCGCGCCGACAAGTCGGCAACAAGGTGTATGGCGGTCAGTCATCACATTTGCCCCTCAAACTCAATATGGCAGGCGTCATTCCTCCCATCTTCGCGTCGTCCATCATTTTGCTGCCAGCCACGGTGGTGAGCTGGTTCAGTTCGGGTGACAGCATGCTGTGGCTCAAAGATATTTCTGCGGCCTTGGCGCCCGGGCAGCCGGTCTACGTGATGTTGTATGCCGCAGCCATTGTGTTTTTCTGTTTCTTCTACACGGCCTTGGTGTTCAATAGCCGTGAAACAGCGGACAATTTAAAGAAAAGCGGTGCGTTTGTGCCTGGCATTCGCCCAGGAGATCAAACCGCCAAATACATTGACAAGATTTTGGTTCGACTCACATTGGCGGGTGCGGTGTACATCACATTCGTCTGCTTGTTGCCAGAGTTTTTGATTTTGAAATACAACGTGCCTTTCTACTTTGGCGGTACATCGTTGTTGATCATCGTGGTGGTCACCATGGACTTCATGGCCCAGGTGCAAAACTACATGATGAGTCAGCAGTACGACTCCCTGTTGAAGAAAGCAAGTTTCAAAACGACGCTGGGTTAAGAGGTCAGTGTTGATGAATGATGAATCGTGTTTGGTGCCCTCGTGGGCGCTGAATAAAATGAGTTTTAGGAGAGTGAAATGAGAGTTTCGGCTTCGGTCAAAAAAATTTGCCGCAACTGCAAAATCATCCG
>CAIMWY010000431.1 GCA_903845315.1 uncultured Burkholderiales bacterium | reverse complement strand
CAATGGGCGCGCGACTACGTGGGCTCGCGTGGCTTGGGCTCCAAATACCTCATCAGCGAAATCGATCCCAAAGTGGATCCGCTGTCAGCTGACAACAAACTCATCTGGGCCACCGGCCCGTTGACCGGCACCATGGCCTCCCCGGGCGGTCGCTACACCGTCATCACCACGGGCCCCTTGACGGGCGCCATTGCCTGCTCCAACTCGGGCGGCTACTTTGGTGCCGAGCTCAAGATGGCGGGGTGGGATATGGTGATTTGCGAAGGCAAGTCCCCCAAGCCGGTGTACCTCTATATCAACGATGGTGTGGCCGAATTGCGTGATGCCTCGGACATTTGGGGCAAGAGCGTGTGGGAGACCGAAGCCCACCTCAAAAAGACCTTGCAAGACCCGCTGGTGCGCGTGTCGTCCATCGGCAAAGCGGGCGAGAACCATGTGTTGTATGCATCCGTGGTGAATGACTTGCACCGTGCGGCGGGCCGCTCGGGCGTGGGCGCTGTGATGGGCAGCAAAAATCTCAAAGCCTTGGCGGTGCGTGGCACCTTGGGCGTGGGCAATGTGCGCGATCCCAAGGCCTTCATGAAAGTCACCGCAGAGAAGAAAAAAATCTTGGCCGACAACGCGGTCACAGGCCAGGGCTTGCCCGCGTTTGGTACCCAGGTGTTGATGAACGTCATCAACGAAGTGGGCGCCCTGCCTACACGCAACCATCGCGATGTGCAGTTCGAAGGTGCCAAAGACATTTCTGCCGAAGCCATGGCCACACCACGTGCGACCGATGGTAAAAAACACTTGGTGACTAACCAAGCGTGCTTTGGTTGCACCATCGCTTGCGGGCGCATCAGCAAGATGGACGAAACCCACTTCACGGTACAAAACAAACCGCAGTACTGGGGTGCTTCGGGTGGCTTGGAATACGAAGCGGCCTGGGCCTTGGGTGCGGCCAATGGCGTGAACGACTTGGAAGCCTTGCAATACGCCAACCTGTTGTGCAACGAAGAAGGCATTGACCCCATCAGCTTTGGCGCCACCGTCGGTGCGGTGATGGAGTTGTACGAGATGGGCGTGCTGACCCAAGAACAACTCGGCATCGACGCCAAATTTGGATCGGCCCAAGCCCTGGCCTTCTTCGCGGAAGAAACCGTCAATGGACGAGGCTTCGGCAAAGAGATTGGTCAAGGCTCTAAACGCCTGACCGAAAAATACGGCCATCCCGACCTCAGCATGAGCGTCAAAGGCCAAGAGTTTCCGGCCTACGACGGCCGTGCCATTCAAGGCATTGGCTTGGCTTATGCCACCTCCAACCGGGGTGCCTGTCATTTGCGGGGCTACACCATCGCCTCAGAAGTGTTGGGCATTCCGGTCAAGACCGATCCGCTCGAGCACGAAGGCAAACCTGAGTTGGTCAAAGCCTTCCAAGACGCCACTGCTGCGTTTGATTCGTCAGGGCTGTGCATCTTCACCACCTTTGCCTGGGGCTTGGCCGATTTGGCGCCGCAAATGCAAGCTGCTTGCAACGAGGACTACACCACCGAAGAGCTGGAAAAAATTGGCGAACGCATCTGGAACATGGAGCGCGAGTTCAACAACGCCGCAGGCTTCACATCCAAAGACGACAGCCTGCCCAAGCGCTTGCTGACTGAAGCCGCCAAGACAGGCCCCGCCAAAGGCAAAGTCAGCATGCTGCCGCAGATGTTGCCCAAGTACTACGACGTGCGTGGCTGGGACAAAGACGGTCGTCCGACCGCCGCCACCAAGCAGCGTCTCGGTCTTTGAGACGCGTGCGCATGACCCATCACGTCATTCTTGGTGCCGGCCCAGCGGGCGTGATTGCCGCAGAAACCATCCGCAAGCACGCGCCCCACGACCGCATCACCTTGGTGGGAGATGAGGCCGAGCCGCCGTATTCGCGCATGGCCATTCCGTACTTGCTGATCGGCAACATCGACGAGCGTGGCACCTATCTGCGTAAAACCGCAGACCATTTCAAGCACTTGAACGTGACGCAGGTCACGGCGCGCGCCGAATCGGTGGATGTGGCCGCACGCCACGTCGTGCTCGACAACGGCAGCACCTTGGGCTTTGACACCTTGCTGATCGCCACCGGGTCACGCCCGGTGCGTCCACCTATTCCGGGCATCGACAGTGCAGGCGTGCACCCCTGCTGGACGCTGGATGACGCACGCGCCATCATGGCCTTGGCCCAACCCGGCGCACGCGTGCTGCAAATGGGCGCTGGCTTCATTGGCTGCATCATCATGGAAGCCTTGGCGTCACGCGGCGTGGACTTGAGTGTGGTGGAAATGGGCGACCGCATGGTGCCGCGCATGATGGGCCCGGTGGCCGGCGGCATGATCCGTGACTGGTGCGAGGCCAAAGGCGTACATGTGTTCACCGGCGCCAAGGTGGAGGCGATTGTGCCCAGTGGCAGCACCAACCCCGGCTTGCTCGCCAAGTTGAGCGAGGCGATCGGGCTGGGCGACCCAGCCACAGATGCGCCGTTGACGGTGCGTCTGTCGAACGGTCAAAAAATTGCGGCCGATTTGGTGATCAGCGCTACCGGTGTGAAGCCTTGCATCGACTTTCTCAAATCCAGTGGCATCACCTGCCTGCAAGGCGTGCTGACCGACGAACATTTGCAAACCAATGTGCCCGGCATCTACGCGGCAGGCGACTGTGCCGAAGCGTTTGACAAAGTCAGCGGCACCACCATCGTCAGTGCCATCCAGCCCAATGCGGCCGAGCAAGCGCGCGTGGCGGCCTTGAACATGGTGGGGCAACACACGGCGCTCAAAGGCGTGACGCAAATCAACGTGCTCGATACCCTGGGGCTGATCTCGGCGAGCTTTGGCAACTGGCAAGGCGTGCCCGGCGGCGAGCACGCCGAACTCACCGCCGATGGTCGCCACCTGAGCTTGCAGTTCAACGACGATGTGCTGGTGGGCTGCAACAGCGTGGGCTGGACCGAGCATGTGGGTGTGATGCGTGGCTTGGTCGAGGGGCAGGTGCGATTGGGCCCTTGGAAAGACAAGCTCCGGCAAGACCCCACACGCTTGATGGACGCCTACCTGGCGTGTGCCCAGGGCCAAGGCCAGTGGTCGGGTGCTGCGGATCACCGCCGCCGCTGAGGCGAGCGTGTAGAGTCTTGCGGCATGCAGATCACCTTCAAGCTT
>CAIMWY010000430.1 GCA_903845315.1 uncultured Burkholderiales bacterium | reverse complement strand
GGCAAAAAAACAATCAAGCTGGCCCTTAAAATTCAGGCCAAGCGCACTAGCCTACCGCAGACTGCGCGTTCTTACCCAATCCCCTTCTCTTTATCTGTGATCAAGGACCGACGATGTCAATGTTTACCGCTGTCGAAATGGCCCCCCGCGACCCGATCTTGGGTTTGAACGAGCAATTTGCCGCCGACACCAACCCCAACAAAGTCAACCTCGGCGTGGGCGTGTACTTCGACGACAACGGCAAGTTGCCCCTTCTAGACTGCGTGCAACACGCTGAAAAAGCCATGATGGCCAAGCCCACTGCACGCGGATATCTGCCCATCGATGGCATTGCCGCCTACGACAGCGCCGTCAAAAGTCTGGTGTTTGGCGCCGACTCTGAGGCCGTCACCTCGGGCCGCGTGGCCACGGTGCAAGGCATTGGCGGCACCGGTGGCTTGAAAATTGGTGCTGACTTTTTGAAGCACCTCAGCCCCAACGCCACCGTGTTGATTTCGGACCCGAGCTGGGAAAACCACCGCGCCTTGTTCACCAATGCCGGCTTCAAGGTCGAGACCTATGCCTACTACGACGCTGCCAAGCGCGGCGTGAACTTTGACGGCATGCTGGCCTCGCTCAATGCGGCTGCCCCTGGCACCATCGTGGTCTTGCACGCCTGCTGCCACAACCCCACCGGCTACGACATCAGTTCCGCGCAGTGGGACCAGGTGGTGAGCGTGGTCAAGGCCAACAACCTGACGACGTTCCTCGACATGGCCTACCAAGGCTTTGGCCACGGCATCGCCGAAGACGGCGCGGTGATTCAAAAGTTTGTTGCCGCAGGCTTGTGCTTTTTTGTGTCTACTTCTTTCTCCAAGAGCTTCAGCTTGTACGGCGAGCGCGTGGGCGCTTTGAGTGTGCTGTGTGCCGACAAAGAAGAGGCCAGCCGCGTGCTGAGCCAACTCAAGATCGTGATACGTACCAACTACTCCAACCCACCCATCCACGGGGGCGCCGTGGTGGCCGCTGTGCTGGGCCACCCAGAGTGGCGCGCCCTGTGGGAAAAAGAATTGGGCGAGATGCGCGTGCGCATCAAAGCCATGCGCCAAAAACTGGTGGATGGTTTGAAAGCCGCAGGCGTCAAGCAAGACATGGGCTTCATCACCACCCAAATTGGCATGTTCAGCTACTCAGGCCTGTCCAAAGACCAAATGGTGCGCTTGCGCAACGAGTTTGGTGTTTACGGCACCGACACCGGTCGCATGTGCGTGGCGGCGCTCAACAGCAAGAACATTGACTACGTCTGCGCTTGCATCGCCAAGGTGATGTAAGCACGGGCGCTCAGTTCCACACGACGGAGCGCATGGCCATGGAGGCCAGTTGGTAACC
Organism: uncultured Burkholderiales bacterium; assembly: GCA_903845315.1. The sequence goes on along the minus strand of CAIMWY010000430.1, from coordinate 6,113 downwards.
GTCGTTGAAAAACTCCACCGTGTCATCGGCTTGGGCCGCACCTGCCGCATACAGCAAGGGCAGGTAGTGGTCGTAGCTGGGGTGCGCGAGCTGCGCAAGTTCACCTTGCTGCTGAAAGTCAATCAAGGCCTCGTTGCGGCCCGCGCTGATTTGCGCAGCCACCCATTGGTCAAACTGTATCGTCCAGTCAAGCGCTTGGTTGACTGGGGCTGAGCGTTGCATGGCGCGCAGGTTGTGCACCGTATTGCCGCTGGCCAAAATCAACACGCCCTCGTCGCGCAGGCTGCGCAGTTGTTGGCCCAAGGCAAAGTGGTCGGCGATGGGGCGGTGGTAATCCATGCTCAGTTGCACCACGGGAATGTCGGCATCCGGAAACATGGGCTTTAACACCCCCCAGCACCCATGGTCCAAGCCCCATGCGTGGGTATCGATGCCCACGGCTTGTCCGTTGCTGGGTTGGTGCAACTGTTGCGCCACCTGCTGCACCCATTGCGGCGCACCAGGCGCGGGGTACTGCTGATCGAACAGTTCTTGCGGAAAACCGCCAAAGTCATGGATAGTTTTGGGTTGCGCCATGCCGGTGAGCCACCAGCCTTCGGTGATCCAGTGGGCTGAAATGCACAAAATCAACTTCGGCTTGGGCCAACGGGTGCCAAACATAGCGCCGTAGCGCGACCATTCACGGCGAAACGGGCTGTCTTCGATCACGTTCATGGGGCTGCCATGTCCAACAAAGAAGACGGGCATGCGGTGAGAACTTGTGGGGGTGGTCATGGCGAGCTAACAATAAATGGGCATGTGAATTGGAGGATAGACTCCATTTTCGCTCTATCTTCAGCTGTTATATTGCACTGCAACATACTTCAGATACATCACATGCTTTACCAAATCTTCGAAACTCAGCGCACCTTGATGGAGCCGTTCGCAGACTTTGCGCAGGCTGCTTCTAAACTCTACAGCAATGCCATGTCTCCCTTGGGCCAAAACCAATTGGCGCAACGCGTTGCCGCTGGCTACGACCTGCTCTATCGATTGGGCAAAGACTACGAGAAACCCCAGTTTGGCATTCAATCGGTCAAGGTCGATCAGGTCGATGTGGCCATCCACGAACGCATTGAAGTGGACAAGCCCTTTTGTGAGTTACGCCGGTTCAAACGCTTCACCGATGACGCCCACACCTTGACCAGCCTCAAGGGCCAGCCTGTGGTGTTGATCGTGGCGCCTTTGTCGGGCCACTACGCCACCTTGCTGCGCGATACCGTCAAAACCATGCTCAAAGACCACAAGGTCTACATCACCGACTGGAAGAACGCCCGTTTGGTGCCCTTGAGCGAGGGCGAGTTCCACCTCGACGACTATGTGAACTACGTGCAAGACTTCATCCGCTACTTGCAAGGCCACTATGGCAACTGCCACGTGATGAGCGTGTGCCAACCCACCGTGCCGGTGCTGGCTGCTGTGTCCTTGATGGCCAGTCGTGGCGAAAAAACACCGCTGAGCATGACCATGATGGGTGGCCCCATTGACGCCACCAAGTCGCCCACAGCGGTCAACAACTTGGCCATGAACAAGACCTTTAGTTGGTTTGAAAACAACGTGATCTATCGGGTGCCAGACAATTTCCCTGGCGCTGGTCGTCGCGTCTACCCCGGCTTTTTGCAGCACACCGGCTTTGTGGCCATGAACCCGGATCGCCACTTGAAGAGCCATTACGACTACTTCAAAGACCTGATCAAAGGTGATAACTCCAGCGTTGAATCGCATCGCCAGTTCTATGACGAGTACAACGCTGTGCTCGACATGGACGCCGATTACTACTTGGAAACCATCAACACCGTGTTCCAAGAGTTCAAGTTGGTGCGCGGCACTTGGCAAGTGAAATCTGAAAGCGGCCAACTTGAGTTGGTTCAACCACAAGACATTCGCAGCACCGCCATGCTCACGGTTGAGGGCGAGTTAGACGATATCTCGGGCTCTGGCCAAACCGTGGCTGCGCATGACTTGTGCACGGGCATCGTGCGCCAAGAGCACCACCACTTGGAGGTGCCAGGCGCGGGTCACTACGGCATCTTCAGCGGACGCCGCTGGCGCGAAGTGGTGTATCCCCACGTCAAACGCTTTATCTTGGAACACCAAAAAGCTACGGTGCCAAAAACCACCGCCAAGGCAAGCCCTGCCGAAAAACCAAAAGTCGCGCGCCCTGCTGCCAAAAAAGCTGCTGCTGCCCGCCGAGTTGCCCCTGTAGTGGTGAAAAAAGTCACTGTCAACGCGGCCAAAAAGTCTGTTGCAGCCAAGCCCGCAGCCAAGAAAGCTGTGCGCACTCAAAAGTGAGTTTGGTCCAGCGTCTCAATGACGCTTTGCCGCAGACGCAGTGCACGCGTTGCGGCTACCCCGACTGCCAGCACTACGCCCAGGCCATGGCCGAAGACGAAGCCAACGTCAACCAATGCCCCCCCGGAGGCCAAGAAGGTGTGCAACGCTTGGCCGCCCTCTTGGGCAAAGCTTCAATGGCATTGAATGCTGAGCATGGCGTAGAAGGTCCACGCCAGATGGCGGTGATTGACGAGGCTTGGTGCATCGGCTGCACGCTGTGTATCGCGGCCTGCCCGACCGATGCCATCTTGGGTGCCAACAAACGCATGCACACCGTGATCGAGCCCTATTGCACGGGCTGCGAGTTGTGTATTCCTGTGTGTCCTGTGGACTGCATCCAACTCGAACCTGTTGACCCGCAACGCAGCGGATGGTCGGCATGGTCGCCCGAGCAAGCGGCCCAAGCCCGCGAGCGCTTCGACTGGCACCAGCAACGCACTGCCCGCGAGGTACAAGAAAACGCAAAGCGCTTGCAGGCCAAGGCGCTCAAAAAATTAGCCGATTTGCCCGCCCAAACCCACGGCGCGCAAGGCCCGGGCAGCGAGGCAGAGGTGCAACGCAAGCGCACCATCATTGAAGCGGCATTGGCCAAAGCCAAAGCACGCGCGCAAAGCTAAACGGCCCCTGTCGGAGCCGTTTCACGCGTTGCACAGGCACAGGCTGTTGAAGCCTGCACGCCTTACTCGATGCGAGCGCCCGAGGCTTTCACAATTTGTCCCGCCGTGTCCCAGTCAGCACGCAGCAAGCGCTGGAATTCGTCCGATGACATGGCACCCGCCTCCACGCCCAACTTGGTGAAGCGCTCTTGCACCACCGCATCGGCCAGCACCTTGGCCATGGCGGCGTTGAGGCGTTCCACCTCGGCTTTGGGCGTGGACGCTGGGGCCAACAAACCAAACCAAGAGTCGAATTTGAAACCCGGCAAACCGGCCTCAGCCACAGTCGGCAACTCGGGCATGAACTTGGAGCGTTGGCTGCCGGTGTAGGCCAACAACTTGATGCGTGGGTCTTGGCGGAAACCCGCCACACCGATGGTGGCCGAGGTCACCCCTTGCACGCGCCCGGCCAGCACTTCGTTGACTGCGTCGCCCGTGGACTTCATGGGAATGTGCTGCATGCTGGCCCCCGCTTTGGCCAGGAACGAGGCCATGCCCAAATGCGTGGCGCTGCCGTTGCCCGCCGAGGCGTAGTTGAACTGGCCTGGCTTGGCCTTGAGGGCGCGCACGAACTCAGCCATGTTGTTGACCCCCATGTTGGCAGGCGCAGCCACCACATAACCGGAGTAGCCCAGCAAGGCCACACCGACAAAGTCTTTCACAGGGTCGTAAGGCAACTTGGCATACAAATGCCCCGCCAAATTGTGGCTGGCTGCGGCCAGCACCAAGGTGTTGCCGTCGGCTGCTGCATGGGCCACTTGCGCAGTGCCCACCGTGCCGCCCGCACCGGCGCGGTTTTCTACCAACACTGTGGCGCCTAAGGCTTGGCCCAATTCGTTGTTGAAGGTGCGTGCCAGCGTGTCTTGCACCGCGCCTGGCCCAAAGGGCACCACCAAGTGCACCACGCGCTGGGCCCAAGCCGAGCCTAGGGAGCAAGCACTCAAAACCAAGAACAAGCTCAGGCGACGAAGTGTGGGTGGAGAAGTCATAAACATCCTTAATGAATCAAACAGTCAATCATCGCAAAGCAGCACAGCTTATCCGGACAAGACCCTCAATGCTGCAGCGTCAAGCCGCTGAGGGCCGAGCCAACCAACGTTGTGCCAAACGCACAAAGTAGCTCGCCCCCACCGGAATGATGGCGTCGTTGAAGTCAAACGAGGTGTTGTGAATCACACACGCACCCGGCCCGTGGTCGGGCATGCGGTGACCCCCGTCGCCATTGCCAATGAAGGCATAACAACCCGGCTTGGCACGCAGCATGTGGGCAAAGTCTTCTGCCGTCATCACCGGCTCAAAGGCGTCATTCACTTGCGCATCGCCCACAATTTCGCGCATCACATCGGCGGCAAACTGGGCTTCAAACGCGTGGTTCACCACAGGTGGCGAGGCCCGCACAAAGCTCACCTCGGCTTGGCAACCGTGGGCCAGCGCCGTGTGTTCTGAGATGCGGCGTAAAGCGGCTTCCAGCACATCCAAAGCTTCCACCGAGAAAGTGCGCACTGTGCCGCCGACCCAAGCCACATCAGGAATCACATTGGGCGCGTCTGAGCCTTGAATTTGCGTGACGGCTAGCAGCACCCGTTCACGCGAGTCAATCACACGTGACACCAAGGTTTGCAACTGCTGCGCCAGGTTGATGGTGGCAGCAACTGGGTCAGTGCCGGTGTGCGGCATCGACGCATGGGTGCCACGCCCGCGCAGGGTGACACGCCAGGTGTTGCTCGACGCCATCAAGGCGCCGTGGTTGAGCGCGAACGAACCTGCCGCCGCACCAAGCGAGAAGTTGTGCAGGGCAAACACCGCTTCGCAGGAAAAGCGCTCAAACAAGCCCTCATCGATCATTTTTTTGGCGCCCGCCTTGCCCATCTCTTCGGCGGGCTGAAAGATGAAGTTCACCGTGCCTGCAAAGTCACGGTGTTGCGACAACTGCCAAGCCGCCGCCAACAGCATGGTGGTGTGACCGTCGTGGCCGCACGCGTGCATGCGCCCGTCATGCTGGGAACGGTGGGGAAAGTGGTTGTCTTCTTGCAGCGGCAGCGCGTCCAAGTCGGCACGCAGGCCAATCGCGTGTGGGCCTTCACGACCCCGCAACACGCCCACCACGCCAGTGTGGGCGATGCCGGTGTGCACTTCGAGGCCCCAGCTGCGTAAGCGCTCTGCCACGATGGCGCTGGTGCGGTGCTCGTCGTACCCCAGCTCGGGGTGGGCGTGGATGTCACGCCGGAGTTTTACAAAATCTGCGTAATCTTCAAAACACGTCAACACCGCCATGCAGGCCCCTTCGGTTTAGGAAGCGGCCAGTTTACTGAAGGCGCTCACCACCTCGGGGGGCGCTTGCACCAGTTCAATCAACACGCCCTCACCTGACACGGGGAACTCGTCATTGGCTTTGGGATGCAAAAACGTGATGTCAAACCCCGCCGCGCCTTGGCGAATGCCGCCCGGCGCAAACCGCACGCCCTGGGCGCTGAGCCAGGCCACGGCCTCGGGCAGTTTGTCAATCCACAAGCCCACATGATTCAAGGGGGTGGTGTGCACCGCAGGTTTTTTGTCGGGATCGAGCGGTTGCATCAAATCAACCTCCACCTTGAACGGGCCCGTGCCCATGGCGCAAATGTCTTCGTCCACGTTTTCGCGTTCGCTTTTGAAGGTGCCCGTCACCTCTAGGCCAAACATGTCGACCCAAAGTTTTTGCAAGCGCCCCTTGTCAGGGCCACCAATGGCAATTTGCTGGATGCCCAGCACTTTGAAGGGGCGGGTTGAAGCAGACATCATTCAAACTCCACAATCATTTGGTCCACGGTGAGCGACTCGCCTTTGCTGGCCACCACACTCTTGACCACACCATCTTGGGTGGCAAACAACACGTTTTCCATTTTCATGGCTTCGATCACGGCAACGCGTTCACCGGCTTGCACTTTTTGGCCGGGCTTGACCGCTACATCGACCAGCAGGCCCGGCATGGGCGATAGCAAATAACGGCTCAAGTCTGGCGGAGCTTTGTACGGCATGAGCTGGTGCAACTCCGCCATGCGTGGCGACATGACCAAGGCGTCGATGCGGGTGCCGTTGTGTTGAACT
>CAIMWY010000429.1 GCA_903845315.1 uncultured Burkholderiales bacterium | reverse complement strand
GGAGGCCATGGTGCCGGTCAACGGGCCGGTGGCCCAGATGAGTTTGTTGTCAGCTGACAGCGGATCCACTTTGGGATCGATTTCGCTGATGAGGTATTTGGAGCCCAAGCCACGCGAGCCCACGTAGTCGCGCGCCCATTGCATGTTCAGGGGTTCGCTCTTGACGGTGCCTGCGGTGAGGTTGATGCGAAGTATTTTTCCAGCCCAAGTCATGATGTGTTCTCCTGATGTTGGCTCAAGCAGCAGACGCTTGGTTGCCCAATTTGTTGGCCCACTGCTTCATTTTGTCGAGGCCGGTCCAGTTGGCGTCGACAAAGGTGATGGCACCGGTGGGGCAGGCCGAGGCGCAGGCCGGATCGCCTCCGCACAGATCGCACTTTTGAACTTTGCCAGTCTCTTGCACGTAGTTGATGGTGCCAAAAGGACAGGCAATGGTGCAGACCTTGCAGCCCACACAGGTGGTCTCGTTGACCACCATGGCGCCCGTGGTCTTGTCTTGCGTGATGGCCTCCACCGGACACGCGTGCAAGCACCACGCTTCGTCGCACTGGGTGCAGGTGTAGGGCACTTTTTTACCGGTCTCGTGAAAATCAAACACTTTAATGCGCGACTTGGCAGTGGCAAACGTGCCGTAGTTCTCGAAGGAACAAGCCATTTCGCATTGCAAGCAGCCGGTGCATTTGTCGGGGTTGATGTGCAAGATTTTTTGCATCTGATTCTCCTGAGGCGGGGATGTTGAACACCCCTTCTCTATGAATGGGTATGCATAGGATTTTGGGAAGCCTAGGAAGTCGATCTCCTAAGGACAAACCCTTGGAATCTGCCATCAGACGCAAAAAAGCCCACGCAGTGGTGGGCGATTGCACTTGCAGGGGCTGCGGCTTACTTGTTGGCGTTTGGGAAAAACAAGGTTTCTCCCCCCACCTTGTAGCTAGCGATGTTGGCTTGGCCTGCAGGCGAGACCACCCAGTCGACAAATTTTTGCGCCAAATCAACTTTGACATGCGGGTGCTTAGCAGGATTGACCACCATCACACCGTATTGGTTGAACAACTGTTTGTCGCCCTCCACCAAAATTTGCAAGTCTTGGCGGTTTTTGAAGCTCAACCAGGTGCCCCGATCGGTCAGCACATAAGCACCGATCGAAGCCCCCATATTGAGCGCGGGGCCCATCCCGCAACCGCACTCTTTGTAGCCGCTGCCCTTGGCGTCTAAGCCAGCTTGCCTCCAGTAGCGCAACTCTGCGGCGTGGGTGCCGCTTTTGTCGCCTCGCGAAATAAATGGGGCTTGTAGGCTTGCTACTTTTTGCAAGGCCGAGACGATGTCTTTGCCACGTGTTTTGGCCGGGTCGTTGGGGGGGCCGACCAACACAAAGTCGTTGTACATGACGGGGAAGCGTTTGATGCCAAAGCCATCGGCCACAAACTTTTCTTCAGCGGCCTGGTCGTGCACAAACAGCACATCGGCATCACCACGACGGCCCATGTCCAAGGCTTGACCGGTGCCAAGTGCGACGACCTTGGCTTCAACGCCAGTGGCTTGCTTGAAAGCAGGCAACAGGTGCGCAAACAACCCCGACTGTTCGGTCGAGGTGGTGGACGCCATCACGATAGTGGGCGCACTTTGTGCCAAGGCATTGCCGACGCACAGGGCGACTGCAACAACCATGCAAGGGATGACATGTGAACGACGGGTCATACCAACTCTCCTTTTAAAAACAAATGGGCTTCGGGGTGGCTGTGCACCAACGATCGATTGAAAAAATGATCCACAGACAAGTCTGCCAACACACGACCGTCTTCTAGATAAATCACCCGGGTGGCCAGGCGTTTGACTTGGCCCAAGTTGTGACTGCTAAACAGCAAGGTCGCTTGTGTAGCGGCCACCCACTCGGCCACCAAGCGCTCTACGTCGCGCTTGGCATGCGGGTCCAAACTGGAGGTCGGCTCGTCGAGCAACAACACATCGGGCTGCAAGGCCCAGGCACGGGCCAAGGCCAAGCGCTGCTGCTGGCCACCCGACAAGGTGCGCGCAGAACGATGCGCTGCATCCTGCAAACCCACCCGCTGCAAGGCTTGCGCAGCTTGGGTGTGCGCTTGGGTCCAAGACACACCCTGCAACCACAAGCCCCAGACCACAAAGCGCAGCACGCTGGTGCGCAGCATGTGCGGTCGCTGAAACAGCATGGCTTGTCGCGCCCCTACTTGTGCTTGGACTTGACCCGCCGAGGCTGGCACCAAGCCGTGGGCCACCCGCAGCAAGGTGCTCTTGCCCGAGCCGTTGGCGCCCACCAAAGCAACCCGCTCGCCGGGCTGGATCGACAGATCTACATCACGCAACGCAGCGAGCGCACCAAACTGCACAGTGACTTGGGTCAAATTCAAAATAGCGTGTGTCACAGGGTCACTCCTTGCACAGGACTGCTGATTGCGCCGTCCACGCCCTGACGCCAACGGCGCAAAAGTGAAATGCCCACATTGAGCACCAGCACCACCGCCAACAAGACCAAGCCCAGAGCCAGCGCGAGAGGCAAGTCGCCCTTGCTGGTTTCCAGCGCAATGGCCGTGGTCATGACACGCGTAAAGCCTTCGATGTTGCCGCCCACCACCATCACCGCGCCCACCTCAGAAACAGCCCGACCAAAGGCGGCGATCAACACCGTGAGCAAGGCATAGCGTTCGTCCAAAGCCAGCAACAAACTGCGCATCCAGGTATTCGCCCCCAATGATTGCAATTGCTCGCCATGGTTGCGTTCTGCATCTTCCACGCACTGGCGGGTCAATGCGGTGACCACAGGCAGCACCAGCACCGCCTGTGCCAGCACCATGGCCTTGATGCTAAACAACCAGCCCAAAAAACCCAGAGGGCCGCTGCGCGACAGCAGCAGATAGACCAACAGTCCAACCACCACCGAGGGCAAGGCCAACAAGGTGTTGAGCACAGTCAGCAGCGCGTCACGACCCGTAAATCGGGCCACGCCCATCCAAGCACCCAAGACCACCCCCGCTGTGCAAGCGATGCCGCACGCAAGCAGACTCACCCACAGCGAGCGGCCCACGATGGACCACAGCACAGGATCAAAATGAAAGAGGAGTTCCAGCGCAGCGATTGCGCTGCCAGACAAAGAGTTCATCGCGCCCAAAAAGTTGCGTTATCGTAGTCAGGCTCTCAATACCCTGCCATATGAAGTCTCGTGCATAGCGTCAAACTCAACTACACCCTCAACCACCGCGACGACACCAACACCGCTGGCGATGCGGGGCTGGTGCGTCACCCACTGATGGCGTTGCTGCAAGCCGTGGCCCAACATGGCTCGATCTCGGCCGCGGCGCGCGACTTGGGCCTGTCTTACCGCCATGTCTGGGGAGAGCTCAAACGCTGGGAAGATGTGATGGGACACGAACTGATCGTGTGGGAAAAAGGGCAATCGGCCAAGCTGTCTGAATTTGGTACCAAGCTGATGTGGGCTGAACGCCAGACCCAAGCCCGCTTGGCGCCTCAAATTGAAGCTTTGCGTGCCGACCTAGAGCGCACATTTGCGGTGGCCTTTGACCCCGACGCCCATGTGCTCACTCTGTATGCCAGCCATGACGACGCCTTGCCGCGTCTGCGCGAACAGGCAGCCAGCACTGGCTTGCACCTGGACATGCGGTTTTGCGGCAGTGTGGACGCCATCCGCGCGCTCAACGAAGGGCGCTGCACTTTGGCGGGGTTTCACACCCAAAGCCCACCCGGAATCCATGCGCAACAGTCTTACCAACATTTGCTCAAACCGGGTTTGCACAAAATCATTGGCTTTGCCACCCGCACACAAGGCTTGATGGTGGCCCCCGGCAACCCCTTGCAACTGCAGAGCTTGGTCGATGTAGCGCGCACACAAGCCCGCTTTGTCCAGCGCAGTCAAGGCACCGGCACGCGCGTGCTGCTTGACGACTTGTTGCAGCAAGCCCAACTCAAACCCCAAGACTTGGCGAGCACCGCAGACCCCGAGCCGTCGCACACCGCACTGGCAGAGGCCATCGCCTCAGGCCGAGGCGATGTGGGCCTAGGGTTAGAGAGCTCCGCGCGCGCACGCGGCTTGGGCTTTGTGCCATTGATACGAGAACACTTTCATTTGGTGTGCTTGAAGTCGGCGCTCGACACACCGGCCACCCAGGCATTGCGCTTGGTGTTGCAAACGCCCGAATGGCTGTCACAACTCAACGCCCTGGCCGGTTACCAAAGTAACCACAGCGGTGAGGTGCAGTCGCTGCGCACCTTGCTGCCCTGGTGGGCCTTCAAACGGGCCAAAAAGTCAGGCGCCAAGACCGCCGGATAATTGGGGCATGGTTTCTTCTGCACCCACTCCCCGCGCCCCCCTGGTTCCCCGCTTGAGTTCGCTGTCGCATGGCGGCGGCTGCGGCTGCAAGATTGCCCCTGCCGTGCTGCGCGACATTCTGCAAAGCATGCAACACAGCACCGGCTTTGTGATGCCCCCCCAACTCTTGGTCGGCATTGAAACGGCTGACGACGCAGCGGTTTACCAGCTCAACGACGAACAGGCCCTGATCGCCACCACCGACTTCTTCATGCCCATCGTGGACGACCCGTATGACTTTGGCCGCATCGCCGCCACCAATGCCATCAGCGACGTCTATGCCATGGGCGGCACCCCCATCATGGCACTGGGCTTGGTGGGCATGCCGGTGAATGTGTTGCCCGTCGAGACCATTGGCCGCATCTTGCAAGGCGGTCAAGACGTGTGCCATGCCGCGGGCATTCCGATTGCCGGGGGACACACCATCGACTCGGTCGAACCCATCTATGGTTTGGTGGTGATGGGCTTGGTTCACCCCTCACAGGTCAAGCGTAACAACGGCGCCCAAGTGGGCGATGTGTTGATACTGGGCAAACCTCTGGGCGTGGGCATTTTGTCGGCCGCACTCAAGAAAGAGGCACTCAGCGAAGTCCTCTACCAAGACATGATTCGCTTGACCACCCAACTCAACCGACCGGGCATTGCCTTGGCCAAACACCCAGGTGTGCATGCTCTGACGGATGTGACGGGTTTTGGTTTGGCCGGTCACGCCTTAGAGCTCGCCCATGGCGCCCACTGCCAAATCAACATCGATTGGAAGCAAGTGCCTTTGGCGCAAGGCGCCCGAGCTTTGGCTGAACAAGGCTTTATCACCGGCGCCTCGGGACGCAACTGGATGAGTTATGGCCACGAAGTGCGTCTGCCTGCAGGTTTCGCAAGCGTCGACCAAGCCCTCTTGAGCGACCCCCAAACTTCGGGCGGCTTGTTGGTGTCTTGTGCACCCGATGTCGCCAACGATGTGTTGTCCTTGTTCAAAACAGGCGGGTTTGACCAAGCCTGTGTCATTGGTCGGGTCCAAGCCGGCGCGGGGCTAGAAATCAAAGGGTAATCCCTTGATCGAATTGAAGTAATTTCACGATCCAAGCGTAAATATTCATCCTGAAGTATTCATTTAAATACCAAGAATTGGTAGGATCTCTGGTTGTCTAAAAATGGGGACATAAGGTGACAAAACTTCTTAAATTTGCATTGGGTGTTGACAAAACGAGTGCGCAGTTCGGTCATGTTGCCGCCTTCGCAGTACTGGCCGCAGCCTTGATCTCTGCTGGCAACGCCTTCATTCGCTACGGCTTTGACATCAGCTCCAATGGTTGGCTCGAAATTCAGTGGTACTTGTTCGCGTCCACCGTGATGCTGGGCGCGCCCTTGGTGCTCAAACTCAATGAGCATGTGCGGGTGGACATTTTTTATGGCCAACTCAAAGGCAACGCCCCGGTCTACATTGATCTGCTCGGCTTGCTGGTATTTTTGCTGCCCGTGATGGCGATGCTGACTTGGTTGAGCTTCCCCCTGTTTTTAAAAATGTTGCTCACCAACGAAATGTCCAGCAACGCAGGTGGCCTGATCCGTTGGCCGGCCATGTTGTTACTCCCTTTGGGCTTTGCTTGGATGTTCCTGCAAGGTGTGAGCGAAATCATCAAGCGCGTGGCTTACTTGCAAGGCAAGTTTGAAATGGACACGCACTACGAAAAGCCGGTGCAGTAAAGGACACACGATCATGCAAATGGAAAACTTCGCACCCATCATGTTCGCGGGCCTGGTGCTCACGATGCTCATCGGCTTTCCGGTCGCTTTTTCGCTGTCCTTTTTGGGCTTGGCGTGTGGCTTCTTTGCCATCAGCATGGATTGGTTCCCCTCGAGCTTCATGGCCAATTTGCCGCTGAATGTTTTCGGGATTCTCAGCAACGACTTGTTGCTGGCTATTCCGTTCTTCACCTTCATGGGTGCCATTCTTGAAAAATGCGGCTTGGCCGAAGACATGCTCGACTCCATGGGTCAGCTGTTTGGCCCGGTCAAGGGTGGCCTAGGCTACTCGGTGATCATCGTGGGCTTCATCTTAGGGGCCATCACCGGCACGGTAGCAGGTCAGGTGATTGCCATGGCACTGATCTCACTGCCCGTGATGATTCGCTACGGCTACAACATGCGTTACGCCACGGGCGTGTTGGCAGCTTCAGGCACCATCACGCAACTGGTACCGCCTTCGCTGGTGCTGGTGGTCATGGCCGACCAACTAGGCCGCTCGGTGGGCGACATGTACAAAGGCGCTTGGGGCCCATCGCTGATGCAAGTGGGCATCTTCGCGCTCTACACCTTTGCCTTGGGTTTAGTCAAACCCGAGTACGTGCCAGGCGTGCCCAAAGAAGCCCGTACCTTGAATGGCTGGGCACTCTGGGCCAAGTGCTTGCGCGGCATCATCCCTTCTGCTTTCTTGATCTTCGCCGTGCTAGGGTCGATGGGCGGATTGCCTGGCATCAACACCGCCATTGCCACCCCCACCGAAGCCGGTGCCATGGGTTGCGTGGGCGCCTTGATCTTGGCGGCCATGCACAAGCGTTTGGACAAAGACCTGATCTGGGAAGCCATGCACAGCACCATGCGACTGACCGCCATGGTGGTGTTCATCCTGATCGGCTCACGCGTGTTCTCCATGGTGTTCCAGGGGGTTGACGGCGCCAAGTGGGTGGAACACCTGCTGTCGGGCTTGCCTGGCGGCCAAGTGGGCTTCCTGATTGTGGTGAACGTGTTCATCTTCTTCCTGGCTTTCTTCTTGGACTTCTTTGAAATCGCCTTCATCATCTTGCCCATGCTCGGCCCCGTTGCCGAGAAGATGGGCATCGACATGGTGTGGTTTGGCGTGCTCTTATGTGTGAATATGCAAACCAGCTTCATGCACCCGCCATTTGGTTTTGCACTGTTCTATTTGCGCGGCATTGCTGACACCTTGTTCAAAGAAGGTCGCATTGAAAAACCCGTGCGCTCCAACGACATCTATATGGGCGCTATTCCTTGGGTGATCATGCAATTGATCTTGGTCGTGATTGTGATTTTTGTGCCCGAGACGGTGACCATGTTCTTGGACAAAGAACAAAAAGTAGACCTCGACAAAGTGGTGATCGACATGCCTTCTGAGCAAGAAGTGCCTGAACCCGAACTCAAACTCGATGGCTCCAAACCCACAGCAGCTGAAAACGCTGCCGATGAGCAGAAAAAAATCGATGACTTGTTCAAGAAATAAATTGATCTGACATAGCCCAGCCCCTCCGGCCAAACCGTGAGGGGTTTTTTCTTCATGCCCATGAACCACGCACCGACCACCGTTCCTGAAATACCCTCGAGACCAAGCATCGAACCGTTTCGCTTTCAGCCACAGCCAGAGGTGCTCGAGGGCGCTGCATTTTCACGCAGCTTTCAAGCGCTCACTGGCTTCATCTTGGTGGGCTCAGGCTACTGGTTGCTCAGTCTGTGGCAACAAGGCAAGTTTGGCGGCGATACAGGCATCGCGGGTTTGAGGGCTGCAGGTTGGTTCATTCTGGCCTGGGCCTTGCTAGCCTGGACCGCATGGCATGTGCTGCAAAGCCGCGCCCGCATTGACGCGCAGGGGATTCATCAAACCTGGATCTGGGACAAACACGTGGCCTTTGATGACTTGGCATTTGCCAAGCTCATTCGCATGCGCGGACTGGAATGGCTGATAGCGCCGCGCATGTATGTGCGCACCTTGGTGGGAAAGTTCGCCGTGTTTTATGTCGAAGACGCCACCGTATTGGCTGAGTGCGAGCGACTCTGCGTAGAGCTCAAAACATTTCGTCAGATGTAACGACCCGAGCACGCATAAAAAACCGCGCCGTAGCGCGGTTTTTTATGCATGGGAAAAAACTGATTTACAGCTTTTGCGCTTGCATGAACGAGTCGAACTTGGCCTCGGTGAAACGGAACCACAGGTTTTGTTCTGCACGGAACTTGGAATAGTCAGAGTAGACCTTTTTCCAGTTTTCGTTTTTGGCAGAAATTTCTTCATAAAAAGCCATGGCTTCTTTGAACGAAGCAGCCATCACGTCTTTAGGGAACTCGCGCAGCTTGGTGCCAGAGCCCACCAGTTGCTTCAAGGCTGCTGGGTTGCGTGCATCGTATTTGGCTTGCATGTCGGAGTGGGCTTGCGCTGCAGCAGCTTCCACAATGGCTTTGTACTCAGGCGTCAAGGCATTGAACGCTTTGTCATTGATGTAGAAGTCGAGCTGAGGGCCACCTTCCCAGAAACCGGGGTAGTAGTAGAAAGGCGCCACTTTGCTAAAGCCCAGCTTCAAATCGTCATAGGGACCAATCCACTCGGCAGAGTCAATCGTGCCTTTTTCTAGCGCAGGGTAAATGTCACCGCCAGGAATGTTTTGTGGGACCACGCCCAAACGCTCGAGCACCTTGCCGCCAAAACCGCCGATGCGGAACTTCAACCCCTTGAGATCAGCCACAGACTTGATTTCTTTGCGGAACCAGCCACCCATCTGCGCGCCGGTATTGCCCGCAGGCATGCCAACCACATTATATTTGGCGAAAAATTCATTGAGCAAAGCCAGACCGCCGCCATGAT
>CAIMWY010000428.1 GCA_903845315.1 uncultured Burkholderiales bacterium | reverse complement strand
TCAAACAACATGTCCGAACCGACCTGCACACGGCAACCGCGGTTTTGAGCCGCTTGTAAAAAGGCCGTCATCTCGGTCCTCATCACCACTTCGCCCACAAACGCGTCTGGAGAAATACGAGACACGTCCATCGGCAAGGCGTCGCCTTCATTCATACCCATAGGGGTGGCGTTGACCACCAAGTCGTGGTGGGCGGGGTCATTTGAGCCCGTCCGAACATCAATTTGGGGATAGTTTTGTTTCAAGCGTTGCCCCAAAGCGTCGGCGGATGCCGAGCTCACATCAAACAAGCTGATAGCAGCAATGCCAGCGCCAGCCAAAGACGCGGCAATGGCACACCCCACGCCACCACTGCCCACCACAAGCACACGTGCACCCTGCAAGCTCAAGCCCTTGCGTTGTACGCCACGCACAAAGCCTGCGCCATCAAACATATCGCCCACTAAGCGGCCGTCTTCTGCGCGCTTGACGGCGTTGCAGGCGCCCGCCACTTTGACGGTGGCGGTGACCTCGTCCAGCAAGCCCACGGTCGTCACCTTGTGGGGCATGGTGATCAAGGCACCTCTGATGTTGGTCAAGGTAAATACCGACTTCAAAAATGCAGGGTAGTCAGCCACTTGGCACCCCATGGGCACCACCACAGCATTGATGCCCGTCTGTTCAAAGTACGGGTTGTAGATCATGGGGGACTTGAAGCTGTGTGTCGGGTAGCCAATGTGGGCAATGATGTCTGTGTTGCCATCAATCATGGTTTTATTTTTTCTTTGCATTTGTGGCCGCGTTGACCCCAGCGCGCAAGGCCAACAAATAGCTGTCTGCTCCAAAACCACAGATTTGACCTTTGACGATTTCGGCAAACACCGAGTGATGCCGAAAAGTTTCACGCGCATGAATATTGGACATATGAAGCTCAATGATGGGGCAGGTCAAAATGGCCAAGGCATCGCGAATGCCATAGCTGTAATGCGTCCAGGCACCGGCATTGATCAAAACCGCGTCGACGTTATCGGAAAATCCTTGGTGGATGCGTTCACACATTTCACCTTCGTGGTTGGTCTGGAAGCACTCGACCTCTGCACCCAACTCAGCACCTAGTTTTTTCATGCTGGCATTGATTTCATCAAGTGTGATGGTGCCGTACTGGGCAGGATCGCGCTTGCCAAACATGTTGAGGTTGATTCCGTTCAGCATCAAAATTTTCATAGTGGTCTCGGGTCTAGGGTGAAAAAACAGCGGGCATGCCTCAGCCCGCTGTCGCATTGTGCGCGTGTTTATTTGCGCAATTTGGCCAACTCAGCTTGCACTTCGGCCACGATGGGGCCCACTGCGGCGCTGTGCTTGTCGATCACTGGTTTCATTTTGTCGCGCAGCTTGGCCACTTCAGCGGCTGAGAACTGCGACACAGTCATGCCATTTTTCTTGAGCAGCTCCAAGTTGGCAACCAAGGCAGCACGCGACTGGGCGCGTTGGTTTTTGGCGGCAGCATCGGCTGAGTCGTCGATGATTTTCTTCTCAGCTGCACTCAGGCTGTCCCACACTTTTTTGCTGAAGATCACCGACTGGGGGTTGTATTGGTGGTTGGTCAAGGTGACAAATTTCTGCACTTCCCAAAACTTGTTGGCGGCAATCACAGAGACTGGGTTTTCTTGGCCATCAATGGCTTTTTGTTCCATGGCGGCATACACCTCAGGGAACGGCAGGGGGGTGGGGTTGGCGCCCAAGGCTTTGACCCAATCGACGTTGATGGCGTTAGGGATCACACGAAGCTTCAACCCTTCGATGTCTTCCACTTTGTTGAGGGGGCGTTTGCTGTTGGTGATGCTGCGAAATCCCAACTCCCAGTAGCTCAAACCGACGATGCCTTTGTCTTGCAGCATGGCGTGCATTTTTTGACCAATCGGTCCATCGGCAATCACATCAGCTTCTTTTTCGTTGGAGAACATGAAGGGGAAGTCAAATACCTCCAGCGCTTTGACTTCACTGGCCAAGATGCCCGAATTCATGACGGCCATTTCCACGGTGCCGCCTTTGATCGATGACACCACAGCTTGGTCGCTGCCGAGCGCGCCATTCAAAAACAATTGCACCTTGATCTTGCCGCCCGACTTGGCAGCCACAGATTCAGCAAATGCTTTCATACCCACCACAGCTGGGTGGCCCTCAGGACCATTCAAGCCAAATTTCAGCGTGCGCTCTTTGATGTCTTGCGCCGAGGTGCTGCCAACAGCCACCATGGTTACAGCAGCGACCACAGATTTGATAAAAAAGCGTTTCATGACAAAGTCTCCAGATTCATGTTGAGGTCGTACGCGAAAAACATGTTTGCCCCAGCCCGGCGTACCCATTCAGGCGGAGCTTTCAAACTCAATAGAACCAGCGTGCTGGCACCATCACCAGCGACGGAAACAGCACCATCAAGAACATGACGAGGAACTGAACCGCCATGAAGGGAAGCACGCCACGCGTGACCTCATCCATGCGCATGCGCCCTACGCCCGCCACCACGTTCAACACCGTGCCCACGGGCGGGGTGACCAAACCAATGGAGTTGTTGATGATGAACAGCACACCAAAGTACACAGGGTCAATGCCAGCCGCTTTGACGATGGGCATAAGCACTGGCGTCAAGATCAAGATGGTGGGTGTCATGTCCATGGCCGTGCCAACGACCATGCACAAGACCATGATGGCCATCAACAGCAACGTGGGACTGCCCAGCAAGGGCTCTAGCAACGTCACCACCTGGGACGGCAAATTGGCCACCGTGATCAGCCATGCAGACACCATCGCTGCCGCGACCAAGAACATGATCACCGCAGTTATTTTTGCTGCTGTTTGGAACACCTGAAACAGTTGCCCCCAGGTCAATTCACGGTAAATCACGCCCGCCACAAACAACGCATACACGGCGGCAACCACAGCAGCTTCCGTGGGGGTGAACACCCCCATGCGCAAGCCCACCAAGATGATCAAAGGCAACATCAAGGCCCACCCTGCACTGCGCATGGCAGCGAACACTTCAGCAGTGGATTTGCGCGGCGGCGGCGTCAACACCTCACGCCGTGTCAACCACCACCAAGTGACCCACAAACCGGCGGCCAGCACGATGCCAGGCACAATTCCGGCCAGAAAAAGTTTGCTGATCGACACATTGGCGGCCACACCAAAAATCACAAAGCCAATCGATGGTGGAATGATCGGACCAATCACACCACAGGCGGCAATCAGCCCACCGCTGCGGTCTTTGTCATGGCCCGCTTTGACCATCATGGGCAGCAGCAATGCAGTGAGTGCTGCGGCATCGGCCACGGCTGAACCTGACAGCGCAGACAACAAGCAGGCGGCCAAAATGGTCACATAGCCCAAGCCACCCCTGATATGGCCGACCAAGGCCATGGCAAAGTCAACGATGCGGCGTGACAAGCCACCCGTGTTCATCACCTCGCCGGCCAACATGAAGAACGGCACGGCCAGCAGCGGAAAACTGTTGGCGCCTTCAATCACGTTTTGCGCCAAGATTTGTGCATCAAACATGTCCATGTGAAACATGAGTGCTGCGCCACACAAAAGCAGCGAGAAGGCAATTGGCACACCCAAGGCCATGGCAGCCAACAAAGAACCTAAAAACACGGCAATCGTCATGACGTTGTGTCCCTGTTATTTCAACGGTGCTGGCACATCGACGGGCTCTTCTTCAGACTCTCGCACCCCGATCAATTCGCTGTCCTCTAACTTGCCTGTCATCAGTCGCATTAACCGGTCGATCAGGATCAGTGCGCCTGACACCGCCAACACCATGCCGCAACCGTAAAACAAGCCCATGGACAACTCCATGACCGGGCTGTTGGAATCCCAGTTGATGAGGGCTTGATTCAACGACCCCACCAACAACAACCAGCAGATAAACAGCATCAACACATGGCCGATGACCAAGAAGGCTTTTTGTCCTGTCACAGAGAGTTTGGAGACCAAGGTGTCAGAACCCAAATGCGCGCCGTCCTTCATGGCCACGATGGCGCCTAAGAACGTCATCCACACAAACAACCAGCGTGACAGTTCTTCAGACACCGTCAGGCCTGAGTTGAATGCGTAGCGCAGCACCACATTGCCAAACACCAGCACCACCATCACGGCCAAGCAAGTCGCAATCAGGACCTCCAGCGCACGGCAATAAACAGCAATCAGTTTTGTCAGCATGTGACGTTGCTCCAGATAACAAGATTTATAATGTACGAACTGGATAGTTTTAAGTCACGAGGGATAACCCTAGGGATGGTTTATTGACACACGAACCGCCTCACCATGTCCACGATGTTGGTGCGCCGCAGGGCAATGTCAGCGGTGGATGCTTTGCCTCGTTTGAAAATTAATCCAAAGGTGTGCTTGTTGGAGACATTGAAAAAGGTCAGTGCAGAAATAGACGCATGGATGTCCACCGGGTCGAGCCCTTTGCGAAACACCCCCTCGGCGACACCACGCGCATACAACTTACGGATTGCTTCAATGGCCGACACGTTGAGTTGCTGGATGATTTTGCTTTGAGCCAAAAACTCACCGCGCTGAATGTTCTCGCTCATCACCAGTCGAATGTAGTACTCGTTGTTGTTGTGGTGGTCAAAGGTGAATGCCACCAACTGCGCCAGCGCTTGCTCGGGTGGCAGACCGTCGAGATGCAACGAGTTTTCGATCTGACGCATGCGCCGGTAGGCCTCTTCTAAGACCGCAAGGTACAGCCCTTCTTTGCTGCCAAAGTAGTAATAGATCATGCGCTTGCTGGTGCGTGTGGCGGCCGCAATTTCATCGATGCGTGCACCGCTCAAGCCCTTGTCAGCAAATTCTTTCGTGGCAACCTCTAAAATCTCTGCCATGGTTCTTGCAGGATCGTTGGTGCGCGAGGTAGCCGGGCGGTTTTGTACGATCTGGTTCATTCTTGAAGTATAGATGTCACCCGCTTGACCCACAAGCAACGCACGAACCCTTGGCCAAGCGACACGTCAAACCTGATATTTCTGATGCACAGCCACCCGGAACCTTCACCGACGCGACTGATACTGATAGCTGTGACTGCATCGGGGCTTTTGTTTTGCGGTTGTCACTTGCTCAATGGTTGGTTGCTCAGCTATTTTGAGATTTCGAACCACATCAGCCTGATTTACTTGCCTGGGTTCATCAGGCTCGCCAATGTGCTGCTGTTTGGGCTTTTGTGGGGCAGCATTGCCACAGCCATGGGCGGCTTATTCTTGATGTGGTGGTTTCATGAGACTTGGCTCATTGGGCTATTCAATGTCGGCATATCCGCCAGTGTGGCGGCCTTGGCTGTTGTGTTGATGCAAGTGCTGCTGCAGCGTCGCCTGTCTTTGCGCAAACTGTCTGACCTGATTCAGTTGGCTGGCTTGTACGCGTTGCTCAACGCCGTGTCACACCATTTGATGTGGGGCATTATCGACCCGCTGCAATTGATTGCATGGCCGCAACTGCTTTACATGGTCGTTGGCGATTTGAATGGTGCATTGATCGGCGCCTTGTTTTTGCGTTGGCTGGCACAACACACACCGATGGTACAAACTGTGCGCAACTTATCAAATTCAAGCACGCACCACATCATCAACGACGAGTAAGACAACAACCTTATGAGGCTGTGTCACGCGCTGCGTTTGGCTTTTGACAAATCAATGCCAAGCTGTTTGAGTTTGCGATACAGGTGAGTTCGTTCCAAACCTGTTTTTTCGGCTACCCGTGTCATCGAGCCGTTTTCTTGCGCCAGATGAAATTCGAAATAGGCTCGTTCAAACCCATCACGTGCCTCGCGCAAGGGCAACTCAAGCTCAAAGCTTTGGTGACTAGCCGGCAACACCAGCGCATGGGTCGCGTTAGCACTTTGTGCCGTCACATCGTGAGACACAGCGACTCCAGCACTTTTGTGCCCCGTCGTCACCGGCGGCTTACGCGTCAAGGCCTGTTCTACCGCTTTAAGGAGTTTTTGTAGGGTAATGGGTTTTTCTAAAAATGCCTGCGCGCCAATGCGGGTAGCTTCAACCGCTGTGTCGATGGTGGCATGACCACTCATCATGATTACGGGCATATTTAATAAGCCCGCGCTCGCCCACTCTTTGAGCAGCGTGACGCCATCGGTATCGGGCATCCAAATATCGAGCAACACCAAGTCAGGCCTTGCGGCTTGGCGTGCCATGCGAGCAGCTGCTGCATTTTCGGCCACCTCGACCGCATGTCCCTCATCGTTGAGAATTTCTAACAAGAGGTCACGAATGCCCAACTCGTCATCAACCACCAAAATATTTGCCATGAATCAACGCGTTTCACTGAATTAGAGCAAGGAGTGTTGCTGCTCAACAACTTGGAATGATAACGACACTTGCGCCCCACTCACCACGCCCGAAAGTTCCCTGTTTTTCAGGTCGATGCGTGCGCTGTGCTCATCCGCAATCTTTTTGACCACCGCCAAGCCCAAACCGGTACCTCGGGCTTTGGTTGAAACATAAGGTTCAAACGCACGCTTGAGTATTTTGCTGGGAAATCCTGGACCGTTGTCTCGAACCACCAAGCGCACGCGTCCGGACGTCGGCACCCATTGGGTAGAAATCGACACCTCTGGCGCAGCCACACCTTCGGTGGCATCTTGTGCGTTTTGTAGCAGGTTGTGCACTACTTGGCGCAATTGCTGCGCATCCCCTTGAATGACCGGGCACTCCAAGTCAAGTTCTACCCGCACTGGCACCAATGCGTTTTCGTTGCCATACAACTGCAACACGTCTTGCACCAGCGCATTGAGGTCGAGCGGATGCAGCTCTGCCACGGGCAGACGCGCATAGTCACGAAACTCATTGACCAAGCGCTTCATGGCATCGACTTGATCCACGATGGTTTTGACCGATTTGTTCAAAATGAGTTGCTCAGGTTCGGCCAATTTGCCATTGAGCTTCATAGCCAGTCGTTCCGCCGAGAGCTGAATGGGGGTGAGCGGATTTTTGATCTCGTGTGCCAAGCGTCGGGCTACTTCGCCCCATGCTTGCGCGCGCTGAGCCGAGACGATTTCAGAGATATCGTCAAACACCAGTAAACGCGCGTTATTGGGAAGCACGGCACCACGGGCAAGAATGGTGATGTGCTGACGGGTGTCGTCCACCATTTCCACCGCAGGACTCATCAAGGTGGCATGCAACTCAAACGACTGCTGCCAGTGGTCCAAGCCATGCTGGCTGCGTTCACCTAAAAATCCATCAAATTCGTTTTTCACGTGTTCTGCAAATTTGGCCATGCCATCCATGTCGCCCAAAACACGTCCTTCCCAAGCGGCCAGAGGAACCCGCAGAATTCGAGTCGCACCCGGGTTGGAAGACTG
>CAIMWY010000427.1 GCA_903845315.1 uncultured Burkholderiales bacterium | reverse complement strand
GCCAATGCCACCTCGGTCACCGGCTTTGGCAGCTTCTTCGACGGCAATGCGCATCAAGGCTTTGCGCTCGTCAATGCTCATCGAGAAAAATTCAGCCTGTTTGCCTGCAATGAACAGACCACCAAGTTTGAGGTCATTGATCCAGTGGCTCAGGTTCTCGCGGTAGGCTTGTTCGTCGAGCTTGTCGTTGGCGTCAAAGGGCGAGAGGCTGGCCGCCCAGACGCCCACCATGTGTTGGCGGGCATAGGCTTTGGCTTGGGATTTTTCGTACTTCATCAGAGGTCCTTTTCAAAGTGATCTTGCATGGCACGCCAGAGTTGTTCTGACGTGAGGGGAAAGTTGAGTGCACACTCACCCAGCGGTGACAGCGCATCGCGTGCGGCATTCATCAAAGCGGCGGGCACACCAATGCAGCCGGCTTCACCCACCCCCTTGGCGCCCAACAGGTTGTTGGGGCTGGGCGTGTGGTGCGAGGTGATCTCAATCGGAGGCATGTCGTCAGCGCGTGGTACTGCGTAGTCCATCAAGGAGCCGGTGATGAGCTGGCCTTGTGCGTCATACACCAAGCGCTCCATCATGGCTTGACCCAGCCCTTGTGCGGCCCCGCCCACGAGTTGCCCGTGCGCGAGTGTGGGGTTGACGATGTGGCCCGCGTCGTCGGCCCACACCAAGCGTTCCACCGTGGGGCGACCCGTGTCTGCGTCGATGGCCATGCGCGCAATCACGCAACCGCAGCTCCAAGCTTCGTCGCTGGTGAAACGGTCGTCCACCACGACGGGAAAGGCGGCGCCGCCATCGCGCAAAGCCAGTGCGGTGCGGCAGGCTTGCACAACGGCACTGCCGCCAATCGCGATGCTGCGGCTGGCCAATGCGCCGGTGCCGTCTGGGCAGTGGTCGGTGTCGCCCATCAGCACCGTCACAAGTGACGCGTCGCAACCCAGCGCCTCAGCGGCGATCTGTGCAAACGTGGTGGCGTGTCCTTGGCCTTGTGCGGGTGCGCCGCTGGCCACCGTCACGCGGCCATCGGCATGCAAGGTGACACGCGCCGACTCAAAACCTTGGCCGCAGGGCTCCACATACAAGGCCACGCCAATGCCTACCCACTCGCCGCGTGCGCGACGTGCGGTTTGTTGCTGGCGTTCTGCGGCGTAGTCAAACTGGTCGCAGGCTTGGCGCAGCAAGGCGGCGTAGTCGCCAGAGTCGAGCACCTCGCCGCTGGGCGTGGTGTAGGGCATTTCGTCGGCAGCAATCAGGTTGTTCAGGCGCAGCGCCACCGGGTCAATACCCGCATGACGCGCCAATTGCTCCACCAAGGTTTCCATCAACAGCGCCGCTTCAGGACGGCCGGCACCACGGTAAATATTGACTGGCCCCGCATGCGCCTGGGTGGCCTGGCCTTGCACATCCAACGCCGCCACCCGATAGGGACCGGGCAAGATGCGCGCGGCATTGCGCAGGGGCACCACGGCTGAAAACGGCAACCAAGCCCCCAGCGCGAAATGCAACTCGGCCGACAAACCGCTGAAGTGGCCTTGCGCATCCAACTGCAACTGGCCTTCGAGGTGAGAGCCGCGGCCTTGCATGCCGGCAGCAAACTCTTCCGAGCGGGTGGCGGTCCAACGCACGGTGGCGCGCAGGTGCTGGGCGGTCAAGGCGACCAACAAGTCTTCCGGGCTGACCGAGGCTTTGGCCCCAAAGGCGCCGCCCACATCGGGACTGATCAAGCGCACCTGGCTGTGGGGCAGGTCCAGCGCCTTGGCCATGTCGGCACGCGCGCGTGAGGGGGTTTGGCTGCCCAGCCAAATCGTCAGGCTGCCCGTGTCGTCATGCCACTGTGCGCTACACGCACGCGGCTCCATGGCCATGGCCGTGACGCGTGGCGATGTGATGCGCACCTGTGCTGTGTGCGCGCTGCTGGTGGGCAGGTTGCCGTGGCGGTGTTGGGTGCGGGTGGTGGGGGCTTGCGGGGTGTGGTGGTCGCTATGGCTGTCGCTGTCGCCATGCGTGTCGATGTTTGCGGATATAACTTTGCACTGCAACACCACGTGTGCTGCCGCAGCGTTTGCCTGCTGGCGTGTGTGGGCTACCACCACCGCCACGGGCTGGCCCACATAGGTCAGTGTGTGTGTGGCCAACAACGTGAAATCTTCTTGGTGCAGCACGGGTAGCAATGGGTTGATGGCGGGCATGCGGTGCTCGCCCAGGTCTTGGGAGCTAAGCACGGTCACCACACCTGGCATGACTTTGGCTGCTTGCGTGTCAATGCCTAGCATGCGGGCATGCGCATGTGGGCTGCGCACGAACGCCACGTGCCACGCACCTGGCAACGCCACGTCTTGCCCAAAGCAGACTTGGCCGCGCAACAAAGCAGGGTCTTCGCGTCGTATGGGCGCGGTGTTGAGGGCTGTTGGGTGGGGCGAAGAAGTCACCCCTGTATTGAACCAAACCCTGGCCCAGAGCTGAAACGAAATAAATTGAACAATCGTGCAAGGAAGTTGTCCAATGGGGTCAACAGGCCTGTTCGCTGAGCCTTATTCCAAGCCACTGGCGCGACGCACCTCGATGCGGATCTCTTCAGTCAAACGCGCTTTGAGTTCGCTGAAAGCCGATGTGGTTTTGACCGAGTAGTGCCGCGGGTAGGGCAGATCGACCGGCCAATCGCATTTGATGCGGCCGGGTCGCGCGCTCATCACCACCACCCTGTTGCCCATGAAGATGGCTTCGTCGATGTCGTGCGTTACGAACAGCACAGTTTTACGTTCTGACTGCCAAATGTCTTGCAACAGTTCTTGCATCAACTCGCGGGTTTGGTGGTCGAGGGCGCCAAAGGGCTCGTCCATCAACAAGATGCGCGGGTTGTTGGCCAGGGCGCGTGCCAGCGCGGTGCGCTGTTGCATGCCACCCGAGAGTTGTTTGGGGAAGTGGTCGGCAAAGTCTTGCAAACCCACTTGTTGTAAAAACTGCCGGGCGATGGCCACTTGCTCAGCCACAGGCAGGCCTTTTTCGCGCAGCCCAAAGCAAACGTTTTGCAGGACCGTGAGCCAAGGAAACAAGGTGTAGCTTTGAAACACCATGCCACGGTCCGCACCGGGCTCGGTGACAGTGAGTCCATCGAGTTCGATGTAACCCGTGGTCGGCACATCCAAGCCCGCCACCATGCGCAGCAAGGTGGACTTGCCGCAGCCCGATGGCCCTAGGATGGTGATGAAGTCGTTCTCGGCCACGCTCAGGCTGGTGGCTAGCAGGGCCTGGGTGTCTTGGGTGTTGCTGCGAAAGGTCTTGCTGACCTCGTGGATGTGAAGAATGGACATGCAATCAGCTCAAGCGAGCCCAAGGAAACAACCAGCGGTTGAATGATTTGAAGGCGTAGTCGGTGACCAAGCCAATGGCACCAATGACGATGATGCCGAAGATGATTTGGTCGGTGGCCATCAGGGCTTGGCTGTCGGTGATCATGTGGCCAATGCCGCTAGAAGCCCCAATCAACTCGGCCACGATCACATAGGTCCAGGCCCAGCCCAGCACCATGCGCAAGGTCTCGGCCACTTCGGGCGCAGCGCTGGGCAGCAGCACACGCGTGACCACGCCTCGGTCTTTGGCACCTAGGGTGTAGGCGGCTTCCACCAAGTCGCGCCGGGTGTTGTCCACCGACACCGCAATCATGAGCACCAGCTGAAAAAACGAGCCAATGAAGATGACCGCGAGTTTTTGGGTCTCGCCAATGCCAGCCCACAAAATCAACAAGGGGATGAACGCTGAGGCCGGCAAGTAACGGGCAAAGCTGACAAAGGGTTCAAAGAAGGCTTCGATGGGTTTGTAGGCGCCCATCAACACACCCAGTGGAATGGCCAGCACAGCGGCAATCACAAAGCCGCCAATCACACGCCACACCGTCATGCCGATGTCGTAGCTGAAGCCTTGATTGAGCAACAAATCTGCGCCTGACTTGAACATGGTCAGTGGGTCAGCCAAGAATGTTTTGGGCACATAGCCACTCAAGGTGGCTGCGGCCCATACCGCAAAAAACACCACGAAGAAGGAAATACCCAGCGCGACTTTCGCGCTGGGTGTCACAGCTTGAAGCGGACGCATGCTTACTTGATAAAGCGTGTGTCGGCCAGCTTGCCCATGTCAGGCAGCTGTTTGATGATGCCGGCTTCCATCAGCAACTCAGCGGCTTCTTTGCTGAACTGTGCATGCTCGCCGCTGAAGAATTTCAAGTTGGCCGTGCGGTCTTGCCAACGCAAGTATTTTTGGCTGGCTTCAAACTGCTCGCCGCTTTGTTTGACGTCAGCGCCCATGATCTCAAAGCTCTTCTTCGGTTCTTTGGCGATCATCTCCACCGCTTCAAAGTAGCTGTCGGCAATGGCTTTGGCCGCCTTGGGGTTGTCGGCCAAGAACTTGGGCGTGCAACCAAAGGTGTCCATGATCATGGGGTAGTCGAG
>CAIMWY010000426.1 GCA_903845315.1 uncultured Burkholderiales bacterium | reverse complement strand
GCGTTCTCACGGATCACGGTTTTGATGCTCTCGCCCATCGACCCCAGGTGCACTGGCATGTGCGGTGCATTGGCAATCAGATGACCTTGGGCGTCGAACAAGGCGCACGAAAAGTCGAGCCGCTCTTTGATGTTCACCGAATGCGCGGTGTTTTGCAGTTGCAAGCCCATTTGTTCGGCGATGTTCATGAACAGGTTGTTGAACACCTCCAGCAGCACCGGGTCCACCTGCGTGCCTGCGGCGAAGCGCACGCTGCGTGCCACGTGACGGGTCAAGATCAGATGGTCCAGCGCACTCAAGCGCGCTTGCCAACCTAGTTCCACCACGGTGGTGGCGTTTTTCTCGGCCACGATGGCCGGGCCCGTGACCACATCGCCCGCTTGCAAGTCCTCGCGCACCACCAAGGCCGCGTCGTGCCAAGCCCCGTCGGCATACATGCGCACCGTGTCGCGACGCGGCACCTCACGCACAGGATGCACCACGTGGCGCTGCTCGCTGGGGGCGTCGCCCGCCAGCAGAACTTCCACCGACACCGCTTCCACCACCCAGGCTTTGCCCGTCATCAAAAATGCAAAGCGCTGGCGGTAAGCAGTCTCAAACGCAGTCACGATGTCGGGCAACTCGCCCATGGGCACACGCAAGGCCGAGTCACTGCCTTGGTAACGCACATGCACGCTGCGTCGCACCGACACCGCGCCTGCGGCACTTTGCTGTTGCAACAGGTCGGCTTGCGCTGCGGCCTCTAGCGAGGACAAGGTCTGTGTGAGGGTGGCCATGCTGCCCGGCACCAAGGGCAGTTCAATGGCTTGTTCACGGATCACGTTCTGGTCGGCCAGCCCCATGCCATAGGCCGACAACACGCCCGCCAAGGGATGCACCAACACACGGGTCATGCCCAAGGCGTCAGCCACCAAACAGGCGTGCTGCCCGCCTGCGCCGCCAAAGCACTGCAAGGTGTAGCGCGTCACGTCATAGCCGCGGGCCACCGAGATTTTCTTGATGGCATTGGCCATTTGCTGCACGGCAATCTGCACAAAGCCTTCGGCCAATGCCTCGGGGGTAAGTGGCATGCTACGCGCCATGGCCTCGAATTGCTGTGCCACCACGGCATGGTTGAGCGGCTCATTGGCTTGCGGGCCAAACACTTTCGGAAAGTGCGCCGGTTGCACTTTGCCCAACATCACATTGGCATCGGTCACGGTGAGCGGGCCACCGCGTCGGTAGCTGGCAGGCCCCGGGTTGGCGCCTGCGCTTTGCGGCCCCACACGCAAACGTGCGCCATCAAAGCTCAAGATCGACCCACCCCCTGCCGCCACGGTGTGGATGCTCATCATGGGCGCACGCATGCGCACCCCTGCCACCTGGGTTTCAAACTCACGCTCAAACTCACCGGCATAGTGGGACACGTCGGTCGATGTGCCCCCCATGTCAAAGCCAATCACTTTCACGCCATCGCCGGGTGCCTCGTCCGCATGGGCCAGCTCGGCCGTGCGGGCCATGCCCACAATGCCGCCCGCGGGGCCCGACAAAATGGCGTCCTTGCCCTGGAACACATGGGCGTCGGTCAAGCCCCCCGAGGACTGCATGAAAAACAGCTTCACGCCCGGCATCTCGGCGGCCACTTGGTCCACATAGCGACGCAAGATGGGCGACAAATACGCATCCACCACGGTGGTGTCGCCCCGGCTGACAAACTTCATCATCGGGCTGGTGCCGTGCGAGGTGCT
>CAIMWY010000425.1 GCA_903845315.1 uncultured Burkholderiales bacterium | reverse complement strand
GACCCCAGCACTGGCTCCACAGTTAGGGCTGCTTGGTTCCCCACCTGACCCGGTTGGCCGCTTCACCATGTGGGAAGGCCCGTCACCCATGATTGTAGTCACAAGCCTGTTGAGCGACCCTTAGAATTGCCCGCTTATGTCTTACCTCGTGCTCGCCCGCAAGTACCGCCCCAGAACCTTCACCGAGATGGTGGGGCAAGAGCACGTGGTGCAGGCACTGATCAATGCATTGACCACGCAGCGCTTGCACCATGCCTACCTGTTCACAGGCACACGTGGGGTGGGCAAGACCACGGTGTCGCGCGTCTTGGCCAAATCGCTCAATTGCCAAGGAGTGGATGGCACGGGTGGCATCACCGCCGAGCCGTGTGGCGTATGCCAAGCCTGTCGAGACATCGATGCTGGCCGTTTTGTGGATTACACCGAACTGGACGCCGCCTCCAACCGCGGGGTGGACGAGGTGCAGTCTCTGCTCGAACAAGCCGTGTACAAGCCGGTGCAAGGGCGCTTCAAGGTCTTCATGATCGACGAGGTGCACATGCTCACCAACACTGCTTTCAATGCGATGTTGAAGACGCTGGAAGAGCCACCCGAGTATTTGAAATTTGTGCTGGCCACCACCGATCCGCAAAAAGTGCCGGTCACCGTGTTGTCGCGTTGCTTGCAGTTCAACCTGCGGCCCATGGCGCCTGAGACGGTGATGGAACACTTGGGCCATGTGCTGGCGCAAGAGCAGATCGCGTCAGAGCCCCAAGCTTTGCGCTTGCTCGCCCGTGCCGCTCGCGGCTCGATGCGCGATGCCCTGAGCTTGACCGACCAAGCCATTGCCTACGGCGGCGGCCAATTGCAAGAGGCCGCGGTGCGCCAGATGCTGGGCAGTGCCGATCGCAGCCATGTGTTTCGTTTGATCGAGGCCTTGGCCCACGGCGATGGCAAATCGGTGGTCGAGACCTCAGAGGCTTTGCGTGTGATCGGTTTGAGTGCAGCAGCCACCTTGGAAGACATGACCCAAGTGCTGCAGCGCATGGCGGTGTTTCAAGCGGTGCCGACCATGGCCGAGTCTGATCCGGACCCCGAAGTACAAGACTTGGTCCGTCTGGCCCAGTTGATGCCCGCTGACGAAACCCAACTGCTCTACAGCCTGTGTCTGCATGGGCGCCAAGAGTTGGGTTTGGCCCCTGACGAATACGCAGCCATGACCATGGTGTTGTTGCGACTGCTGGCGTTTAAGCCCGCCACCGACACACACGCAAGCGCATTGGCTGAAAAAAAAACTCCAATTGAACCCCTTGTCGCACTGACACAGTCTCCAGCGACCAAGGTCGCGGCGGTGTCAGCGCCGATGCCCGCATCTGGACCCACGGGCTCGACCAAGCTTGTTGAGCCAGACGGATCTGTGGCTGTCCAACCCAATGGCCAACAACTGCCAGTGCGCGAATTGCCCCAGCGCACGGCCCATGTGGCTTCGGTTCGAACGCCGCTTGCTGTCGAGCCAGATAGCTTGAAGCGCACCCATGACAAGAGCTTGTTGGCGGTTCCTGTTCGTCAGCAATCCGAGCCTACGCAGCACGCAGACCGACCCGCGGTTGCCAGCGAGGTGCCTCAAGTCATTCCCACAGCAGAAGGCGAGTTTTGGCACGCGCTGGTGACCCAGATGGCTGCCACGGAGACCATCAACGCCTTGGTGCGTGAGTTGGCCTTGCAGTCGCAATTGGTGGCGCGTGACACCGACACCTGGATGCTGCGCGTGGAGCGTGAGTCGATCAACAACACCACCAGCCGCGAGCGTTTGCAGCAAGCCCTGGCCAGCGCCGGTCATGCGGTGCGATTGACGGTGGAGGTGGGACGCGTGCAAGACAGCCCGGCCAAGCGCAATGCGGCGGTTGCGGCCGAGCGCCAACTGGCGGCTGAAGCCACCATTCTCAATGACCCCTATGTGCAAGGCTTGATGCGAGATTACGGGGCTCGCATCGTGCCCGGCAGCATTCAGCCTCTGTAAGTTTTTGAATTTCTATCTGAAGGAAAACCATGTTCAACAAAGGACAACTCTCTGGCTTGATGAAACAAGCCCAAGCCATGCAAGACAACCTCAAAAAGGCCCAAGAAGAATTGGGTCACATTGAGGTAACGGGTGAATCAGGATCTGGCATGGTGCAAGTTCAGATGACGTGCAAGCACGAGGTTCGGCGTGTGACGATCGACCCCAGCTTGCTGGCCGACGACAAAGATATGCTGGAAGACTTGGTGGCCGCCGCCTTCAACGACGCCGTGCGCAAAGCCGCAGAGACTAGCGAAGCCAAGATGAGCAAGCTCACCGCCGGTTTGCCTCCCGGCCTGAAGATGCCGTTTTAATGGCAGACCTGTCTGTGCTCGAGGGCCTGATTCAGGCTTTGCGACGTTTGCCTGGCGTGGGCGTGAAGTCGGCCTCGCGCATGGCCTACCACTTGTTGCAGCACGACCGCGAAGGCGCCGAGTTGTTGTCGCAAGCGCTGCATCAAGCCGCTGCAGCGGTTCAGCACTGCGAGCGTTGTTACACCTTCACCACCCAAGCGGTGTGTGGTACCTGTTTGGACGAGACACGCGATGCCACGCGTTTGTGTGTGGTCGAAACGCCTGCTGACCAGTCGGCGGTGGAGCGCACGGCAGCCTACAAGGGCCTGTACTTTGTGTTGATGGGGCGCATCAGTCCACTCGATGGAATTGGCCCCAAAGACATTGGCTTGCAAAAGCTGATGGAGCGCGCCAGCGACGGCGTTGTGACCGAAGTGATTTTGGCCACCAATTTCACGGCGGAAGGAGAAGCCACAGCCCATGTGCTGGGCGAGGCCTTGAAGCGTAGAGGTGTGCAAGTGACCCGCTTGGCAAGGGGTGTGCCTGTGGGCAGTGAGTTGGAGTATGTTGATTTGGGCACCATCGCCCATGCCTTGGTGGACCGACGTCAGGCCTGATTCAAATTAGTCGTTCAAAGCTTGATGTGCATCAGCCTAGGGGCACTGCTGTCGGCCTATAGTGCCTTTGGCAGAAGGGCTGCGTGCTGAAAAGCATTGGCCTATTCGCAGATGTTTGGCTCGCATCGATGCCCGATCTTTCAGTCACGGGCTATTTTCTAGGTCAAAGCACGATGGACAACTCAACGACAGCCGGCATGTTAGTGGCCGAGCATTTGAAAAAACTTTGCACCTACTCTGGACTAGCGACTTGGCAATTACAGGGCCTTGAGCTGATTCCTATCGTGCAAGGCGGCATGGGTGTGGGTGTTTCTGCCGGTGGGTTGGCGGGGTCGGTGGCCAGTATGGGCGCTGTGGGCACGATTTCATCGGTTGATCTGCGACGCTTGCACCCTGATTTGATGCAAATCACAGGCCACCTCGACAAAGAGCCCAATGCCCGTGAATTGATCGAGTCCGCCAACTTGACGGCACTTGACCGCGAGATCCAGCGCGCCCGCAAAATTTCACAGGGTCGAGGCTTGGTGGCGGTCAACATCATGAAGGCCTTGACACAATACCAAGGCTATGTCGAACAGTCGCTCATCAGCGGCGCCGATGCCTTGGTGGTTGGCGCGGGGCTGCCTTTGGATTTGCCAGAGTTGGCCAAAGATTTTCCAAACACGGCATTGATTCCAATCTTGTCGGATGCACGCGGTGTGCAACTGTTGGTGCGCAAGTGGGAAAAAAAAGGTCGCTTGCCCTCAGCCATTGTCTTGGAGCACCCGCGGTTGGCCGGAGGCCACTTGGGCGCTGCCAGTGTGGCGGATTTGCAAGACCACCGTTTTGATTTTGAGGTGGCGGTTCCCTTGGTGTTGGAATTTTTCAAAGCCTCGGGGCTGGAAGGAAAAATCCCACTTATCGCTGCAGGTGGCATCTCGTGTCGAGCCGATATTGCGCGTTTGCAAGCCCTGGGCGTGTCAGCTGTTCAACTCGGTACCGCTTTTGCTGTGACCCAAGAATGCGATGCTGCAGCCGAGTTCAAACGTGTCTTGGCTCAAGCTCAGCCGCAAGACATGGTTGAGTTCACCAGTGTGGCGGGCTTACCGGCCCGAGCGGTGCGCACACCTTGGCTGGACAAGTACATCCGCATTGAGGGCTTGCTCAAAGACCGCGCGCATGTGAAGAAGAAATGCAATATGTCTTTTGATTGTTTGGTGCACTGTGGTTTGCGTGATGGGGACGAAAAAATCGGTCAATTTTGTATTGACCAGCAACTGGGCCACGCCTTGAAAGGTGAGGTGGACAAGGGGTTGTTTTTCCGTGGCGCAGGTCAATTGCCATTTGGTCAAGACATACGCTCAGTGCACGAGTTGCTGGAGTGCTTGTTGGCCGACATTCACCCATCCCACAGCAGTGCTCAAGCCGAACGGGTCTGAGGCCTGCTGATTACTTCTTCGCCAACCGGGTATCGCTGGCGGGTTTCTTCCTCGCCATTTTTTTGCCCGATGACTTAGCTGCGACGTACAGCACCAGCGACTGACCAGCTTTGAGGCTGGCGTTCTCTGGCAATTTGTTCCACTCGGCCAATTGATCTGCTTTGACGTTGTGGCGCTTGGCCAAGCTGTTCAACGTGTCTTGCTTGCCCGCTTTGACGGTGATGCGTTTGACTGAATTCTCAGGGGACAAGTCCAACCGACCGTTGTCGGCGACGCCCGCGGTGACATCGGCGCCGATTTGTGCCGATCGTGGCACCAGCAAGGCAGAGCCTGCTTTGATCATCATGCGAGGCGGGATGCTGTTGATGGCACGAAAGTCACTCTCGCTCATGCCCGCACGCTTGGCTGCATCGGATACTTTCATCGTGCTGGGTGCAACCCAGGCCGTCCAAGTGGCCATGCGGCCCATGGCCGAGGATTCGTAGTTGCGCTGAAACACTTCGGCGTTGTCCCAAGGCAGCAAGATGCTGGGAATGCCTGCTGCCAACAACACCGGACGATGGGCAGATGGGTTCAGGGCTTTGAAGTCTTCAACGGAAATTTCTGCCAACTTGGCCGCCACGATCACGTCCATGTCGCGTGGCAGAGGCACGCTTTGAAAATACGGGTGGTTGGGGATGTTGGGCAATACCACGCTGAAGGAGGCGGGGTTGCCCACAATGTTTTTCATGGCCTGAAACTTGGGTACGTACATGCGTGTTTCCATGGGCATGTTCAAGTCGGGGTAGCCAGTGGGCAAGCCTGCGCGCTGGTTACGGGCAATGGCTTTGCCCACATTGCCTTCGCCCCAGTTGTAAGCGGCCAAGGCCAAATGCCAATCGCCAAACATGCCGTACAAGCGCTGCAAATAGTCCAAGGCAGCTCGGGTGGAGGCTTGCACGTCGCGACGGTCGTCACGGAAAGCGTTTTGCTTGAGGTCAAAACTTTTTCCTGTGGCTGGCATGAATTGCCACATGCCGCTGGCGCGGGCACTGGAGACTGCTTGTGGGTTGAACGCGCTCTCGATGAACGGCAACAAGGCCAACTCGGTAGGCATTTTGCGAAGCTCTAACTCTTCAACAATGTGAAACAGGTATTTGCTCGAACGCTCAGTCATGCGTTGGATGTAGTCGGGCTTGGCGGCGTACCACTGGGTTCGGTCTTGCACCAAGTCGCTTTCCAAGTTGGGCATGGCATAGCCCTTGCGCATGCGCTCCCACAAGTCATTGGGCAACGCCAAGTGAGCCACACCTTGGTGTTGGACTTGTCCTGGGTTGACAGGGCTCAGACCTGCTGTGGGCTTGGCTGTTGATGGGGCGGGAGAGGCGGTCGCGTTCTCTGGGGTTTGAGGGCCCAAGTTGGCGCAGCCACTTAGCAGGGCTAGGACAAAGATCGCAACAGGGTGTGCAAGTTTCATCTGAAATCGTTCTTCCATTGGCGCAGGGCAGCAAACACGGCCACATCGTCTGTGTGCGTGGCCTGGCTCTTGCCTGCATGGTGTGCAACGGCTTGTTGTACATCCGGATGTCGGGACCGTAAAAACGGGTTGATCTGCAACTCGGTGCCCAATTGGGCGGGCAGGGTGGGTAGGCCTTGTGCACGCAGTGTTTGGCAATGCGCTGTGTAGGCCTGCAACGCGGTGTTGTGGGGCTCGACCGCGGCTGCGAATCGCAGGTTGGACAGAGTGTACTCGTGGGCACAGCAAACCCGCGTGTTGCTGGGCAGGGCCGCGAGTGCATCCAAGGAGGCGAGCATTTGAGCGGGCGTGCCCTCAAACACGCGACCGCATCCACCTGAGAACAAGGTGTCGCCGCAAAATAAAACTGGCCCTCCAGGGGCATTCACCACAAAGTAGGCCACATGGCCGGCGGTGTGGCCGGGAACATCCAGTACTTGCACGCTGTAACCCAGCAAGGTCAACTGGTCTGCCTCCTTCACGGGGGTGAAAGGCTGGGGGATGTCCTCGCGCACTGGGCCAAACACTTGCGCACCTGTGGCTTGGCGAAGGACCGTCACCCCCCCAATATGGTCGGCGTGGTGGTGGGTGACTAGAATCGCGGCCAGTGTCAGGCCATGGTGTGTCAATGCATCCAAGACGGGTTGTGCGTCGCCCGGGTCGACCACCACGGCTTGTGAGTCTTGTTGCCACAACCATAGATAGTTGTCGGTGAATGCGGGTAGCGAAATCAGTTTCATGTCACCAGAACCTCTCAAAACCGATAGTTTGCACGATTGGCTAGATACCCCACCGGGCCACTATGTGCTGGCGTGGGAACAGGCGCAATGCGACCAAGCGCTGGCTGATGTGTTTGGCTTTCATGCCTTGCAATTGGGTTTGCCAGAATTAGATGCCTTGCGTGCTAACCGCATGCCCCATCGTTGGTTGGGCTGTGACAGCATGGTTGGCTTGAAGATCAATCCCAAAGGCTTGTTGTTGACAGAGTCTTTGGCCTTGCCTTTTCCTGATGCGAGTTTGGACTTGGTGGTGTTGCCTCACACCCTGGAGTTGAGCCGCGACCCGCATGCCACCTTGCGCGAGGTAGAACGGGTCTTGGTGCCCGAAGGACGGGTTGTTGTGCTGGGCTTTAACCCAACCCGCTTGTGGCGCTTGCGTCGGCGTTGGCGCGAAGATGACCCAGGGGTGGGGGGGGTGATTGGACATTGGCGTTTACGCGATTGGTTGCAGTTGCTCAGCTTTGAGGTGGCGTCTAACACCTTGGGGTGTTACCGGCCGGTGTTGAAGTCGCAAGCTTGGTTGCAACGCTTGGCTTGGATGGACCGCGCAGGGCAACGCTGGTGTCCTATCTTGGGTGCGGTGTATTGCATGGTGGCCATCAAACGGGTGCGTGGCATGCGCTTGTTAGAAGCTGCCTGGAAGCGGCCCGCAGCCCGCAGTGCCCGCGCGGTTACCACCGCGTCAAAGGGGATGGAATGAACACGGTTGAGATTTATACCGATGGCGCCTGCAAAGGCAATCCTGGCCCCGGTGGATGGGGTGCTTTGTTGCGCTCACCCAAGGGCCAAGAAAAAGAAATTTTTGGCGGGGAATTAGAAACCACCAACAATCGCATGGAACTCACGGCCGTGATTGAGGCTTTGCGCGCGCTCAAGCGTCCTTGCCAAGTGGCTTTGTATTTGGACAGTGAGTACGTGCGCAAAGGCATCACCGAGTGGATTCACGGCTGGAAGCTCAAGGGCTGGCGTACAGCGGCCAAACAACCGGTAAAGAACGCGGATTTGTGGCAACAACTCGATGCCTTGACGCACGATGGCGTGCACCACATCACGTGGCATTGGGTCAAAGGCCATGCGGGCCATGTGGACAACGAACGCGCCGATGGCTTGGCCAATCGAGGTGTGGAAGCGGTCTTGTCATCTAAGTGACAGCTTCTGTGAAGGCTGCGTAAAACTTTGCCAACCGTGGGGGGCAGAACCCACGTTTTCATCAGGGTAGTGCTTGCTAACTGGTACATTGCCACATTAAGTTTCAACTGCTGAATTTTTATACAAGTAAGTCATGCCTCATCACACCACAACATCTACTTTGAAACGTTTGCTTTGGTTGGTTCTTGTGTTGCTCATTGCAGGCGGCGCAGCCAAGTATTTTTGGCCGGTTGAAAAAGCCGAAGTCAAAGCCCAGGTGCAAACTGTCTCCACCTTCTTGGTGCAGCAAAAAGATTTTCCTGTGGTGGTGGATGCCACAGGCAGCACGGTGGCGGTGAACGTGGTGGACATTCGCCCCCAAGTGACCAACGTGGTGAGCAAGGTGCACATCAAGGATGGGCAAATGGTCAAGGCGGGCGATGTCTTGTTCAGTTTGGACGACCGTGCCGACCGCGCCAATTTTGAAAAAGCCAAAGCGGCGGCGGATGACGCGCAACGCCAATACGAGCGATCGGTCGAGTTGCTGCGCCAAAACTTTATTTCGCAAGGCGCCGTGGACACTGCCAAGGCTAATGCGCAAGCCACCTTGGCCGCCGCCAATGCGGCACAAGCAGCGCTGAG
>CAIMWY010000424.1 GCA_903845315.1 uncultured Burkholderiales bacterium | reverse complement strand
TCTCTTCAAAGCACAGGGTGTGCAAGCGGCGGGCTTCGGGCACCACACGGGGGTCAGTGGTGTAGACGCCGTCGACGTCGGTGTAAATCAAGCACTCATGGGCTTTCATGGCGGCAGCCACAGCCACGGCCGAGGTGTCTGAGCCGCCACGTCCCAAGGTGGTGATGTTGTCGTGTTCGTCTTTGCCCTGAAAGCCGGTGATGATGACCACGCGACCCGCATCCAAGTCAGCACGTACTCGCGCATCGTCGATCGACTCAATGCGGGCTTTGGTGAACGCGCTGTTGGTGCGAATGGGCACTTGCCACCCGGCATAACTCACCGAGGGCTGACCTTCGGCTTGCAGCGCAATGGCCAACAGTGCAGACGAGGCTTGCTCGCCGGTGGAGGCCAGCATGTCGAGTTCGCGGTTGTAAGCAGCGTCGGCCTTAGCGGGCGCCAGTTCTTTGGCCAGACCCAACAAACGGTTGGTCTCACCGCTCATGGCCGAAGGAACCACCACCATTTGGTGTCCGGCACGGGCCCACTTGGCCA
Organism: uncultured Burkholderiales bacterium; assembly: GCA_903845315.1. The sequence goes on along the minus strand of CAIMWY010000424.1, from coordinate 5,300 downwards.
CGCGTTTGGCAACGTTGCGAATGCGCTCTGTCGAGCCCATCGAGGTGCCGCCGTATTTATGAACAATCAATGCCATGTTGCGTGAAAGGGTTAAAGATCAATGCAAAGCTAAAGATTGTAGCAACGCAGCACTGCACCATCGCGCCTGACAAAGCCCCGCCCCACCTTGATGTCGATGTGGTGGCCGCGTGTCGTGCAGGCTTTGACTTGCGCCAACAAAGCATGCAACTGCGCTGTGCTGGCGGGTTGTTTCTGATGCACCAACCAATGGCGCAAGACATTGCTTTGGCGCGCCACACTCAAAGATTGCAAGGCTTTGATGTGCGGTGGGTCGCCCACGGCTTGCAAGTCTTGCTTGGCCACGTCTTGCAAAATTTCTTGGGCCTGTGCGGCATGCGCCGCACTGCGTGCAAAGGTGTCGCGAAATGCAGGAAACGCCACATCTAACGCGGGCAGCAATTGCGCGCGAATGCGGTTGCGGGTGTAACGGGTGTCTTGGTTGGTGGGGTCTTCCACCCAAGCTTGGCCCAAGCGACGCAAGGTGTCACGCAGTACAGCGCCCGAAGCCTGCAACCAAGGTCGGTGGTAGGTCACGCCGTCTCGCACCAACACCCGGGGCATGCTGGCCAAGCCGGGCAAGCCCGCACCGCGTGAAAGCGCCAGCAACAAGGTTTCTACTTGGTCATCGGCATGCTGGGCCAGCACCACATGACACACCTGACCTTGCCAATGCTGCTTCACCGAATCGGTCAAAGCACGGTAACGGGCTAGGCGTGCTGCATCTTCGGGGCTTTCGCCACTGGCATGCACGGCGTTCACGCGCTGCACCACCAAAGGCACCTCAAACTGCTGGCACAACTCGGCGCAGTGGACTTCAAATGCGTCGGCGGCTGGTTGCAAGCCATGGTGTACATGCACGGCAAACACTTGACCGGGCCAGCGGGTGGCGCAAGCGATCAGCATGGCGGTGGAATCAGCCCCACCGCTCAAGGCCACGGCAAAGGGCAAGGCCTGCTGGAGTGCGTCCAGCGACGGAAAGTCAGCGGGCGTCGGCTTTGGTGTCGCTGAAGCGGCCATAGCTTTGCAGACGTTCGTAGCGCTTGTCCAGCAACTCTTTGACTTTGAGGTCGGTCACCTGGCGCCACGCATCGTTCAAGCCACGTTTAAGCTGAGCCGACATTTGCTTGGGGTCACGGTGTGCACCACCGACTGGCTCGTTGACGATTTTGTCAATCAAGCCTAGCGCTTTCAATCGGTGTGCAGTGATGCCCAATGCTTCAGCAGCGTCTTCGGCTCGGTCGGAGGTTTTCCACAAGATGGAGGCACAACCTTCGGGGCTGATGACCGAGTACACCGAGTACTGCAACATCAACACTTGATCGGCCACGCTGATGGCCAAGGCGCCGCCCGAGCCACCTTCGCCAATGATGGTGGTGATGATGGGCACTTCGAGTTGGGCCATTTCAAAAATATTGCGCCCAATGGCCTCACTCTGGCTGCGCTCTTCGGCGTCTATGCCTGGGTAGGCGCCGGGCGTGTCGACAAAGGTGAACACTGGCAATTTGAATTTTTCAGCCGTCTTCATCAAGCGCAAAGCTTTGCGATAGCCCTCGGGGCGGCTCATGCCAAAGTTGCGCGCTGCACGCTCTTTGGTGTCGCGGCCCTTTTGGTGGCCCAGCACCATGCAGGCATTTCCATTGAAACGGGCCAAGCCACCCACGATGCTCAGGTCATCAGAAAAATGACGGTCACCGTGCATTTCCACAAAGTCGGTGAAGATGTCGTTGATGTAGTCCAGCGTGTAAGGGCGCTCGGCGTGGCGAGCGATTTTGGTAATTTGCCAAGGCGTGAGGTCGCTGTAGATGTCTTTGGTCAGCTGCAAACTTTTTTTGCTGAGTTGATCAATCTCTTCAGAGATATCGACAGCAGACTCGCTTTGCACATAGCGCAGTTCTTCGATCTTGCCTTCCAGTTCAGCAATCGGTTGTTCAAAATCGAGGAAAGTTTTTTTAGCCAAAATCAATTACTCCTTGGCTGCTCAGTATTCAACCGGCAGCGGATCTAGCGAACGCCAAATATACCAAGTCGCCACGCTGCAAAAGGGTGCCCAGGCGGCAGCTACTTCACGCACTTCGCTGCGACTCACCGCCTCACCTGAAAAATAGTTGCGACTGATGCCATTGATCAAGCCCACATCATCCAGGGGCAGCACATTAGGGCGCATGAGGTGAAAAATCAAAAACATCTCAGCCGTCCATCGACCAATGCCACGAATGGCCACCAGTTCGTCGATGATGACTTCGTCTGCCATCTCGACCCACTGATCCACGTGCAGCGCACCGCTGTCAAAGTGCAACGCCAAGTCAACCAAATATTCAATTTTGCGGGCGGACAAACCTGCCGCACGCATGTCGTCCACCTTGAGTTTGAGCACATTGGCTGGCGTGATTTTGCGCGGCAACACCGCAAATCGGTCCCATACTGTTTGGGCCGCTTTGACCGAAATTTGCTGCCCCACAATGCTTCGCGCCAAGGTCACGAACGCATCGCCACGTGACTGCAAACATGCATCGCCAAACTGCGGGATAAGCCGTTTCATCACCCGGTCTTTTTTTATCAAGTGCTTACACGCCTCGGCCCAATAGGCAGGCGTTGCAATGGTGATTTTTTCTTGGGGCGCCATCATCAGCCTCTTTCCCAGGTGGTACCCGTGGGCGAGTCTTTCAGCAGCACGCCCTGCGCAGCCAGTTTTTGGCGAATGCGGTCGGCTTCAGCAAAATTTTTAGCAGACTTGGCCGCTGCGCGTGCAGCAATTTGCGCTTGAATGGCGCCCTCGTCCAAGGATGCACCGGCCTGTAAAAAGGTTTCAGGGTTGTCTTGCAGCAACCCCAACACACCGCCTAGGGCCTTGAGCAAGCCAGAGGTCTGGGCTGAATGGTTGCGATTGACTTCACCGGCCAGCTCAAACAACACCGCCACGGCTTCTGGGGTGCCAAAGTCTTCGTTCATGGCTGCTTGAAAACGCGCAGCCAAAGGATGCGCCCAATCAATGGCAACATCATCCGGCGGCACCGCATGCAAGGCGGTGTAAAGCCGTTTCAAGGCACCACGCGCATCGTTCAAATGCACATCGCTGTAATTGAGGGGACTGCGATAGTGGCTGCGCACCACGAAGAACCGAATGGTCTCGGCGTCAAACTCTTTGAGGACATCGCGGATGGTGAAGAAGTTGCCCAAGCTCTTGGACATTTTTTCGTTGTCCACATTGATAAAGCCGTTGTGCATCCACACGCTGGCCATAGGCTTGCCAAATGCACCTTCGCTTTGGGCTATTTCATTTTCGTGGTGCGGAAACTGCAAGTCGGCACCGCCGCCATGAATGTCAAAGCTCTGACCCAACATCTCGCAACTCATGGCCGAACACTCAATGTGCCAGCCTGGGCGACCAGCTCCAAACGGGCTGGCCCATTTCACTTCATCGGGCTCGTTGTCTTTGGCCGATTTCCACAACACAAAGTCCATGGGGTCATGTTTGCCATCGTCCACAGCCACGCGCTCACCGGCTTGCAACTCATCAAGCGACTTGCCTGAGAGCTTGCCGTAGCCCACAAATTTACGCACGGCATAGTTCACATCGCCATTGCTGGCGCGGTAGGCCAAACCTTTGCGTTCAAGGGCGCCAATCATCGACAGCATCTGGGGTACATAGTCCATGGCGCGAGGTTCAAAGCTCGGGCGTTCAATACCCAGTGTTTCGGCGTCTTGGTGCAAGGCCTCCACCATGCGGTCGGTCAAGGCGCGCACGGTCTCTCCGTTTTCGACCGAGCGTTTGATGATCTTGTCGTCAATGTCGGTGATGTTGCGCACATAGGTCACGCGCAAACCGCTGGCTTTGAGCCAGCGCTGCACCACGTCAAAGGCAACCATCGAACGGGCGTGACCCAGATGGCAAAAGTCATACACCGTCATGCCGCACACATACATGCGGGCGTGGCCAGGTTCAAGCGGCGAAAAGGTCTCCAGCGCACGCGTGAGCGTGTTGTGAATGCGAAGCGTCATGAGTGAATCGTTCAAGACCGCAGATTGGGTCAACAAGGGTGCAAAGGCGAAGGGCTAAGAAGTCCTACTGTTTTACAATGGCTCTCAGTATACAAAGCACATGAAAAACCCTGAGCACACTTTCAACTCACACCACAGTTTGTTCTGTGGGCGATTGATGTACAAGGCAGCCGCACTGGGTCTGGGTCTGGGTCTGGCTCTGACCTGCACATGCCAGACCCTATGGGCACAGACTGACGCCCTGCCCGCTTGGCAGCCCGGTCAATTGCTCAACACAGTACAAACCGATGCGCACGATGAAGCCCGAAAACTCTTGCGCCAAGCCCAATACGCGGGCGCCACGGTGTGGATCAACAAAAGCTTGGCCACCAACCCGCGCGATCCGCAAATGCTTTTTTGGCGCGCTTTCATCTTCGAGCGCCAAGGACAAGCGGATGCAGCACTGCCGATCTATTTGGCGTTGACGCAAGACTACCCTGAGCTTGCAGAGCCGTTCAATAACTTGGGCGTGTTGTATGCCGCACGGGGTGACTACGAACGCGCCAAACAATCCTTTGATTTGGCCTTGCGTGACAACCCCAGCTATGCCGTTGCACACGAAAACTTGGGCGATGTTTTGGTGCACATGGCGCGTCAGTCGTATGAGCAGGCCCTAAAGAACGATCCGAAGATGCGCACCCCTGTTCAAAAAATAAAGCTTCTCCAACCTGCCCTCGAACTCAGTCAAAGCAAACCATGAACCTTGCCCATCTCACCCGCCGCACGCTGTGCACCTTGACCTTGGCTGTGAGTAGCCTGGCCAGTCCCTTGGCTTTCGCGCAAGAAGCCCCGCGTGTCAAGTTGGTCACCAACGCAGGCGAAATCGTGATCGAGGTCTACCCCGACAAAGCCCCTAAAACGGTCGAAAACTTTTTGCAATATGTGCGAGACAAGCACTACGACGGCACCATCTTTCACCGGGTGATTGGCAACTTCATGATCCAAGGTGGTGGCTACGACCAGCGCTACATGGAGCGTGCTACCCGTGCACCCGTGGTGCACGAGGGCCGTGAAGCGCTCGCCAAAGGCGGCCCACGCAACACGGTGGGCACCCTTGCCATGGCGCGCACCAACGTCCCCAACTCAGCCACGTCCCAGTTTTTCATCAACGTGGTGGACAACGGCTTTTTAGATCCCAACCCACAGCAACCCGGCTACACCGTGTTTGGCCGCGTGGTCTCTGGCATGGAGGTGGTGCAACG
>CAIMWY010000423.1 GCA_903845315.1 uncultured Burkholderiales bacterium | reverse complement strand
GGCCAAGAAGTGGCCGGCATCATGGAGTTGGGCATGTCGCACCGCGGTGAGCATGCCGAGATCGAGACCTTTGTCGGCCAGTCGGTCGACTCCGAGTTGTCGGGCAACATGATTGACATCTGCCCCGTTGGCGCCTTGACCAGCAAACCCTTCCGCTACCAAGCGCGCACTTGGGAGCTGAGCCGTCGCAAGTCGGTCAGCCCGCACGACGCCACTGGCGCCAACTTGATTGTTCAAGTTAAGAACAACAAAGTGTTGCGCGTTGTCCCTTTGGAAAACGAGGACGTCAACGAATGCTGGATCGCCGACCGTGACCGCTTCAGCTACGAAGCCCTTGAGGCTGCTGACCGCTTGACCACCCCCATGCTCAAGCAAGGTGGCGAGTGGAAAGAGGTCGATTGGCAAACCGCACTTGAATACGTGGCCAACGGCCTGCAAGGCGTCAAAGCCCAGCATGGCGCTCAGGCCATCGGCACTTTGGCCAGCCCGCATAGCACCGCCGAAGAGTTGTACTTGGCTGCAGCGCTCACGCGCGGAATGGGCAGCAAAAACATCGACACGCGTTTGCGTGCCGCAGACTTTCAGCACGATGGTCAAGTTCGTTGGTTGGGTACTTCTTTGGCGTCGTTGAGCACACTGCAACGCGTGTTGGTGATTGGCAGCAACATCCGCAAAGACCAGCCTTTGATGGCACAACGTCTGCGCCAAGCCGTGCGCAACGGCGCCAAGCTTCACGCGCTGAATGCACAGTCCTACGATTGGGCCATGCCTGTGGCCAATACCCTCTTGGCAGACGCTGCCCACTGGGTGCAAGCCTTGGCCGATGTGGCCGCAGCGGTGGGTGCCATCACTGGTGCTACCGCGCCGGTGATGGGCAACGCCAGCAGCGCCCAAGCGCAAGCCATTGCCGCATCATTGACCAGCGGTGACCGCAAAGCCATTGTGTTGGGCAACGCAGCGGCGCACCATGCGCACGCTTCGAGCTTGTTGAGTCTGGCCAACTGGATCGGTGCACAAACCGGCGCCACCGTGGGTTATTTCGGCGAAGCTGCCAACACCGTGGGTGCCCAAGTGGTGGGTGCTTTGCCTGTGGCGGGTGGCCAGAACGCTGGCCAGATGTTGGTCGGTGGTTTGAAGGCCGTGGTCTTGCTCAACACCGAACCTGCGTTTGATGCCGCCAACGGCGCGGCCGCTGCACAAGCGATCGGCCAAGCCGAGATGGTGGTGACTTTGTCACCGTTCAAAGCCAATCTGGACATCAGCGACGTCCTGTTGCCTATCTCGCCCTTCACTGAAACAGCAGGCACTTTCATCAACACTGAGGGGCGCGTGCAAAGCTTCCATGGTGTGGTCAAGCCTTTGGGTGAAACCCGTCCAGCTTGGAAAGTGCTGCGTGTCTTGGGCTCGATGTTGCATTTGCCAGGCTTTGCCTTCGAGACGATTGACGAAGTGCGTGCCCAGGCCATTCCTGACAACGTGGCGGCGTTGTTGTCCAACGCGTGTTCTGTCAGCGTGAACGCCAACCCGGCAGCAGGCCAACCTGCCACGGCTGCCATTTACCAACTCGACAGCTTGGTGCGTCGCGCACCGTCGCTGCAGTTGACGGCGGATGCCAAGCAACCTCCGATTGACGCCAAGTTGCAAGGAGGCCAGTGATGGTTGACGCACTATTCAATGCAGGTTTGGGGCTGTGGCCTGCGGCATGGTGGACCACCATGGCGTGGCCCGTCCTGTGGACTTTGATCAAGATTGTGGTGGTGCTGCTGCCCCTGATGGGCTGCGTGGCTTACCTCACTTTGTGGGAGCGCAAAGCCATTGGGTACACCCAAATTCGCAAAGGGCCCAACCGCACCGGCCCTGGTGGTTTGTTGCAGCCGATTGCCGATGCGCTCAAGTTGTTGACCAAAGAAATCATTGTGCCGACCCAAGCCTCCACCGGTTTGTTCTTGTTGGGCCCCATCATGACCATCATGCCGGCGCTGGCGGCCTGGGCGGTGGTTCCGTTTGGGCCGGATGTGGCATTGGCCAACGTCAATGCCGGCTTGCTGTTTTTGATGGCCATCACCTCACTCGAGGTATACGGCGTGATCATTGCCGGTTGGGCCTCCAATTCTAAATACGCCTTCTTAGGCGCCATGCGTGCTTCGGCCCAAATGGTGAGCTACGAAATTGCCATGGGCTTTTGCTTTGTGATTGTGTTGATGGTGTCTGCCAGCCTCAACATGAGCGACATCGTGATGGGTCAAGCCAAGGGCATGATGGCCGACAAAGGCCTCACCTTCCTGTCATGGAACTGGTTGCCTTTGTTCCCTATCTTTTTGGTGTACTTCATCTCCGGCTTGGCCGAAACCAATCGTCACCCGTTTGACGTGGTGGAAGGTGAGTCTGAAATCGTTGCCGGTCACATGATCGAGTACTCGGGCATGTCATTCGCCATGTTTTTCTTGGCCGAATACGCCAACATGATTTTGGTCTCGATGCTGACGGTGGTGATGTTCTTGGGCGGCTGGTTGTCACCCATCGACCACGTGCTGTTCAATTGGGTGCCTGGCTGGATTTGGCTTGGCATGAAGACCTTTGTTGTCGTGACCATGTTCCTTTGGGTGCGTGCCACCTTCCCGCGCTACCGCTATGACCAGATCATGCGTTTGGGTTGGAAGGTTTTCATTCCTGTGACCTTGGTTTGGTTGCTGGTGGTGGGTGTCTGGATTCAGACCCCATGGAGCATCTGGAACTGATGAGACCGATCATGACCACAACAACACATTCCGCCCCTTTTTCCTTGCGCGACTTTTTGTCGAGCTTCTTGCTGACCGAGCTGTTCAAAGGCATGGCCTTAACGGGCAAGTACATGTTCTCGCGCAGCATCACGATCCAGTTCCCTGAAGAAAAAACGCCTTTGTCGCCACGTTTTCGTGGGCTGCATGCGCTGCGGCGCTATGAAAACGGCGAAGAGCGTTGCATAGCTTGCAAGCTGTGCGAAGCGGTGTGCCCGGCCATGGCCATCACCATCGAGTCTGATCAGCGTGCCGATGGAAGTCGCCGCACCACGCGCTACGACATTGACCTGACCAAATGCATCTTCTGTGGCTTTTGCGAAGAAAGCTGCCCGGTTGACTCGATCGTCGAAACCCACATCTTCGAGTACCACGGCGAAAAGCGCGGAGACTTGTACTTCACCAAAGAAATGCTGTTGGCTGTGGGTGACCGCTACGAACCTGAAATTGCGGCCAACAAAGCTGCTGACGCCAAATACCGTTGAAAGATTTCATGATGGACGTTCAATCGGCTCTTTTCTACGCGTTCTCAGCAACTTTGCTGTTTGCCGCATTCCGCGTCATCACGGCGCGTAACCCTGTGCATGCCGCCTTGTATTTGGTGTTGGCATTTTTCCAGGCGTCTGGCGTGTGGATGCTGCTCAGAGCAGAGTTTCTCTCCATCGCTTTGGTGCTGGTGTATGTGGGCGCTGTGATGGTCTTGTTCTTGTTTGTGGTGATGATGCTCGACATCAACATGGACAGCATTCGCCAAGGCTTTTGGACACACTTTCCATTGGCCGCCACAGTGGGTGCGGTGATCGCTCTTGAACTCGCTGCCGTGTTGTTGGGTGGTTTCCGTACCAGCGTCCCGCATGTCTCGGCCTTGCCTTCTGTGGTCACGCCAGTGGCTGTGACGGCGCCCGCTGGTACCCCGTCTGCGGCATTGGTTGCAGCGTCCCAGCCTGTGGCCGATGTGGGGCATGTGGTGATCGCACAAGTCTCAAACACCAAAGCTCTGGGTGTGCTGCTGTACACCGAGTACCTGTACCCCGTGCAAGTGGCTGCGATCATTTTGTTGGTGGCCTTGATTGCGGCCATCGCCTTGACCTTGCGTGCCCGCAAAGACACCAAGACCCAAGACCCGAGTCAGCAAGTGCGCGTCAAAGCGAGCGACCGTGTGTCCTTGGTCAAGATGGCAGCGGTTCAACCTGCCGTTGAACCCGCCCCTGAGCAGGAGAAACCAGCATGAGCATCACCTTAGGCCACTACCTCACCCTGGGCGCGATTTTGTTCGCCCTGTCCGTGACCGGTATTTTCTTGAACCGTAAAAACCTGATCGTCTTGTTGATGGCGATTGAGCTGATGCTGCTGGCGGTCAACATGAACTTCGTGGCGTTCTCCTATTACTTGGGCGACTTGAACGGCCAAATCTTCGTCTTCTTCATCTTGACTGTGGCGGCTGCTGAGTCGGCCATCGGTTTGGCGATTCTGGTGCAGTTGTTCCGCAACAAGTCCAGCATCAACGTGGATGAACTCAACACGCTCAAGGGTTAATTCAAATGTCTCAAACCCTCCAAGCTTCTACCTTGCTGACCGTTGCGCTGGCGCCGCTGGTTGGCTCGACCTTGGCTGGCCTGTTTGGCACCCGTTTCGGTGGCAACTGGATCGGCCGTCGACTGACGCACACCTTGACCATTCTTGGCGTGTTCGTCGCCTTTGTGCTGTCAGCCATGACGCTCAAGAGCGTGGCTCTGGACGGCGCGCGTTTCAATGAAACCCTCTACACCTGGATGGTAGTGGGTGGTTTGAAAATGGAAGTGGGTTTCTTGGTTGATGGTTTGACCGCCATGATGATGTGCGTGGTCACCTTCGTCTCATTGATGGTTCACCTCTACACCATTGGCTACATGGAAGAAGACGAGGGCTACAACCGATTCTTCTCCTACATCTCGCTGTTCACCTTCTCCATGTTGATGCTGGTCATGAGCAACAACATGCTCCAACTGTTCTTTGGTTGGGAAGCGGTGGGCTTGGTGTCATACCTGTTGATCGGCTTTTGGTTCAACAAACCTACGGCGATCTTTGCCAACATGAAAGCCTTCTTGGTCAACCGTGTCGGTGACTTTGGTTTCATCTTAGGGATAGGTCTGATCGTGGCCTATGCCGGCACCTTGAACTACACGCAAGCCTTTGCCAAGGCTGCCGAGTTGGGCGCCATCACCTTCCCCGGCACCGACTGGATGTTGGTGACCGTGATCTGTATTTGCTTGTTCATCGGCGCCATGGGCAAGTCAGCCCAATTCCCACTGCACGTGTGGTTGCCTGACTCGATGGAAGGTCCCACCCCAATTTCCGCCTTGATTCACGCGGCCACCATGGTGACCGCTGGCATCTTCATGGTAGCCCGCATGTCGCCTTTGTTTGAGCTGTCAGACACAGCGCTCAACTTTGTCTTGGTGATCGGTGCCATCACGGCCTTGTTCATGGGCTTTTTGGGGCTGATTCAAAACGACATCAAGCGCGTGGTGGCTTATTCCACCTTGTCGCAACTGGGCTATATGACGGTGGCCTTGGGTGCTTCGGCATACTCGGTGGCCGTGTTCCACCTGATGACCCACGCCTTCTTTAAAGCCTTGTTGTTCTTGGGCGCAGGCTCTGTCATCATGGGCATGCACCACAACCAAGACATCCGCTGGATGGGTGGCGTGCGCAAGTACATGCCCATCACCTGGATCACGTCTTTGCTAGGCTCTTTGGCACTGATTGGCACACCGTTTTTC
>CAIMWY010000422.1 GCA_903845315.1 uncultured Burkholderiales bacterium | reverse complement strand
GCCACGTTTGGCGGCATGTCGGGGGCCATGTTCGCGGCCTTCCAAGGTTTTATTTCGCCCGAGTCGTTCAGCCTGATGGAGTCGGTGATGATCGTCGCCATGGTGGTGTTGGGTGGCTTGGGCCATTTGCCCGGCGTGATTTTGGGGGCGTTGTTGTTGGCCGCTTTGCCCGAAGCCTTGCGCTACGTGGCGGGTCCGCTGCAAGAAATGACCGATGGCCGTTTGGACGCTGCCATCCTGCGCCAGCTGTTGATTGCCCTGGCCATGGTGGGCGTCATGCTGTGGCGACCGCGTGGTCTGTGGCCCAGCCCTGAGCATGGTCAACGCCTGCCCCAGCCCGGAGTCAAGCCGTGACCGCTGCCCCATCGACCACACCAGCCACGCTGACCACGCTGACCACGCTGACCACCCCACGGCCTGCCATGCCGGTGGTGTCGCCCCCATCGCCCCCGCCCTCGGATTGGGTGCTTCAGGTGTCGGGCATTTCCAAGCGCTTTGGTGGCTTGCAGGCCTTGAGCGATGTGGGCATGCAGATTGCCCGTGGTCAGGTGTATGGCCTGATCGGCCCCAATGGTGCAGGCAAGACCACCTTCTTCAATGTCATCACCGGGCTGTACACGCCAGACACCGGGCGCTTTGAGTTGGCGGGCCAGCCTTACCAACCGACCGATGTGCACCGCGTGGCGCAGGCGGGCATTGCCCGCACGTTTCAGAACATCCGTTTGTTTGCCGAGATGACGGCCTTGGAAAACGTGATGGTGGGCCGCCATGTGCGCACGGGCTCGGGGCTGCTGGGGGCGATTTTCAAAACCCGCCACTTCATGGCCGAAGAGGCCGCCATTGAACAACGCGCCCACGAGCTGCTCGATTACGTGGGCATTGCCCCCTTGGCGCATTACAAGGCGCGCACCTTGAGCTACGGCGACCAGCGCCGCCTGGAAATTGCCCGTGCCTTGGCCACCGACCCGCAACTCATTGCGCTGGATGAGCCTGCTGCGGGCATGAACGCCACCGAGAAGGTGCAACTGCGCGCGCTGATCGACAAAATCCGCCACGACCACCGCACGGTGTTGCTGATTGAGCATGACGTGAAGCTGGTGATGGGCCTGTGCGACCGCGTGACGGTGCTCGACTACGGCAAGGTGATTGCCCAGGGCACGCCCGCCGAGGTGCAACGCGACCCCCAGGTCATTGAGGCCTACTTGGGCACAGGAGGCCATTGAGATGCGTGTCGACGAGTCAGCCCCTGTATTGCTCAGCGTTCGCCAGGCCGAGGTGGCCTATGGCGGCATTCAGGCGGTCAAGGGTGTGAGCTTGGAGGTGCGCGCGGGTGAGTTGGTGTCTTTGATCGGCTCCAACGGCGCGGGCAAAACCACCACCCTGAAAGCCATCACCGGTTTGCTGCCTTTGGTGGGTGGACAGATTGAGTTGTTGGGGCGAGACATCCGAGGCTTGGGGCCTTGGGACTTGGTGCAGCAAGGCCTGGCCATGGTGCCCGAAGGACGTGGCGTGTTCACCCGCATGACGATTTTCGAGAACCTGCAAATGGGGGCTTACATCCGCCGCGACGCTGCTGCGGTGGCCGACGACATTGCGCGTGTGTTCACCACCTTCCCGCGCCTCAAAGAGCGGCGCGACCAACTGGCAGGCACCTTGTCGGGGGGCGAACAGCAAATGCTGGCCATGGGCCGTGCCCTGATGAGTCGGCCCAAAATCTTGTTGCTCGATGAGCCGTCGATGGGCTTGTCGCCCTTGATGGTGGACAAAATTTTTGAGGTGGTGCACGAGGTGTCGGCCCAAGGGGTGACGGTGCTGCTGGTGGAGCAAAACGCCAGCCGTGCCTTGCACATGGCCGACCGTGCGTATGTGATGGAGTCAGGCCTCATCACCCTCAGCGGCCCAGCGCTTGATTTGTTGCACGACCCCAAAGTGCGTGAAGCCTACTTGGGTGAGTGAGTCGGGCGAGAGATTGGGCGATTCAATGGGCGAATGCGTTGACGCGTGACGTGCGGTCCTGACTGGCTGGAACGCGAGGGCTGCCTGCGTTGTGGCGCCGGTGACGCTCAAGGCGACATGAGCCAAATCAGCACCTGCTTGGCCACAAAACCAATCATGCCGAAGGCCAGCACCAGAAACAGCACAAAGGTGCCGAACTTGCCCGCCTTGGATTCACGCGCCAGCGAATAAATGATGAACAGCATGTAGAGCATGAAGCCCCCCACGCCGAAGGTCAGGCCAAATTGAGCAAACTGTTCTTCGGTCATGCCAGCTCAGTGTGCGTCAGCGTCATGGCAGACCAGATCGCGGTAAGCATGCCAGCTGGCATGGCCCAGCATGGGCACCACCGCCAGCAGCCCCAAGAACGCAGACCCAATGCCCAACGCGGTGAACAGACACAGCAGCGCGGCCCATAGCGCCATGGCCAAGGGGTTGAGGGCCACCACCCGCCAGCTGGTGAGGATGGCTTGCTGCAAGCTCAAGGTGGGATGGTCGAGCAAGAGGGGAAGGGTCACCAAGGTGGAAGCAAACATGGGGGCGGCCAGCAGCGCGCCCATGAGCACCCACAGCTCAAACAAACCAAAATTGGGTTGCAGCACCACCAGGCGCACAAAGTCAGCGGGTGAGTAGACGCTGGCAGGCAGCATCCAATGAATCAGCGCCGCAGAACACAGCAGCCAACCCACGCTGGTCAACGCCAACAACAGGCCAAACTGGCGCAGTCGGCGGTCGCCGCTGAACCAGATGCGAAACGCGTCGGTGACGGTGGCATCTTCGCCGCGCTCGAGTCGACGGCTGATGTCGTACAGGCCAGAGGCGAGCAAGGGGGCGAGGGTCATGCACACCGACAGCATGGCGGCTATCCACCAAAACGCATGCCGCGCAAACCAAAACAAGGCGCCACCGATGAGGGCCAAGATCAGGCCATGTGCCACACCTGCTGTGGGGCATCGCTCCATGTCGTGCCACGCCAGTGCCAGCCAGTGCAAGGGGCGTAGCAGCTCCACTTCACGGGCATGCAGTTCGGGGTGAGGTGCTGGTGTGGACATGGATTCAGTCGACTTTGGCGCCACTGGCCTTGACCACCCGCTCATAGACCGACAACTCAGACGCCATGAACTGGCCAAAGGCCAGTGGTGTGCTGGGCGCGGGCTCGGCCATCAACACCGCGAAACGCTGCCGTGTCTCAGGCGCATTCAAGGCCTGGGTGAAGGCGAGGTTGAGGCGTTCAATCACCGCTGCGGGCGTGCCTGCGGGTGCCACCAGGCCCCACCAGGTGTCGACCGAGAAGTTGCTCAGGGTTTCGGCCACGGCGGGCACATCGGGCATGTGGGGGCTGCGTTGGCGTGTGGTCACGGCCAGCGCCAGCAACTTGCCGCTCTTGATGTTGGGTGCTGCGGTGGCGAGGTTGTCGAAGTTGAAATCCACTTGGCCTGACAACAGCGCCAGCTGCGCAGGGTTACCGCCGTTGTAAGGAATGTGCACCGCAAACATGCCGGCGCGGGCTTTGAACAACTCGCCCGCCAGATGCCCGGCACTGCCGTTGCCGCCCGAGCCAAAGTTGAGCTGGCCCGGATGGGCGCGGGCATAGCGCAGCAAGTCGGCCAGCGAGGCGATCTGCAAGCGCTGGGCGGTGGCTGCGTTCATCACCAACACATTGGGCACGCGCAGCATTTGGGTGATGGGCGCAAAGTCGCTGGCCGCGTTGTACGGCATGCGGTTGTAGAGCCAGGGGTTCACCGCATGGGTGGCGGTGGCGGCAATGCCGATCACCGAGCCATCGGGCGTGGCCTTGGCCACGGCGTCAGCGCCGATGTTGCCGCCAGCGCCTGGGCGGTTCTCGATGATCACCGGGCCCAGCGCGTCTTTGACGCGTTCGGCCAAGGCGCGTGCGGTCACATCAATCGGGCCGCCTGCGGCGTAAGGCACGATCAAACGGATGGGTTTGGTGCTGGGCGCTTGGGCCATGCCCGCCACCGGCAGCAGCAGGGCGAGCAGCAGGTGTAGCTTTAAGCGTGCTTGAAGGGGCCGTTGTGGGTGCTGTGGGTGCACGCGCGGGATGGCTTGCAGGCGAGGGCGCGAGGTGTGAAACACAAGCCGCCTCAGTCGATGCGTGCGCCCGAGCGCTGGATGATGGGCGCCCACTTGGCCGACTCTTGGGCAATCAATTGCGTGAATTGCTCAGGGCTGCCACCCACGGGTTCTAGGCCCGCGTTCTTCAAGCGCTCACGCACCGCAGGGTCGTTCAGGGCGGCGTTGAGCGCGCTGTTGATGCGATCGACCACGGCACGTGGCGTGCCTGCCGCCACCAACACGCCATTCCAAGCCAGCGCTTCAAAACCTTTGAGTTCAGGCACGCCGCTCTCGGCCACGGTGGGCACATCGGGCAGCAGGGCATAGCGCTGTGCGCTGGTGACGGCCAGGTATTTCAAGCGGCCTTGCTTGACCTGCGGTGTGAGCGCGGTGGGCACCGAGGCCATGAGCTGGGTTTGCCCCGCCACCGTGGCCATCACCGCAGGCGGGCTGCCGTTATAGGGGATATGGACGGCAAAGGTGCCCGTGACGGCCTTGATGTATTCCATCGTCAGGTGCGATGCACTGCCGTTGCCCACCGACGCGAAGTTGTACTGACCCGGGTGTTGTTTGAGCAAGCTCACCAACTCAGGCATGGTGTTGGCCGGGAGCTGAGCGTTGGCAGCAATCACATTGGGCTGCGAGGTGGTGATCATCACCGGCTGCAAGTCGCGCAGCGGCTGATAGGGCAGCTTGGGATAGAGATGTGGGCCAAAGGCCAGAGGCCCGTTGTAAGACATGACCCAGGTGTGGCCATCGGGGGCCGATTTGGCCACCTCGGCGGTGCCTAGCGTGCCGCCTGCTTGGGGCTTGTTGTCCACCACCACGGCCTGGCCCAGGTTGTCTTTCAGGCGCTCTTGCATGGCACGCGCAATCACGTCCAGCGACGAGCCTGCGGGTGCCACCACCACCCAGCGGATGGGTTTGCTGGGAAAGCTCTGCGCCCAGCCGCTGAGCGAGGCCAGGCCCACGGTCCAGCCAATGATCAGACGCGCCAGAGGGCGAGAACGGGTGTGCGTGTGCTGTGTGTGTGGCATGGGCTGCGTCGGGTTGTTGTCGTTAAGCGGTGGCTTTGTCGGCCGCCGAGGTGAACGAGTCGGCATAGAACTCGTCGTTGGGCAAGCCAGCGCTGGTGTAGGCGCTGCGGGCTGAGTCCACCACGATGGGGGCGCCACAGGCATACACCTGATAGCCGCTTAAATCGGGCGTGTCTTGCAGCACGGCTTGGTGAACAAAACCGGTGCGACCTTGCCACGCGTCTTCCGCCAGGGCGTCAGAGATGACTGGCACATAGCGCAAGTTGGGCATCAAATCCAGTTGGGCTTGCACCCAGTCGTTGAGGTACAAATCGCTGGGGCGTCGACCGCCCCAATACAGCGTCACAGGACGCGTGATGGCTTTGTGTTGCATGTGTTCCAGCATCGCCTTAATGGGCGCAAAGCCGGTGCCTGAGGCCAGAAACACCAAGGGCTTGTCAGAGTCTTCACGCAAGTAAAAACTGCCTTGCGGGCCTTCAATGCGTTGAATTTCTTTTTCTTTCATGGCGCCAAACACGTGGTCGGTGAACTTACCCCCGGGCATGTGGCGGATGTGCAGTTCGATGGCGGGGCTGCCTGCCACCAGGGTATGGGGCGCATTGGCCATCGAGTAGCTGCGGCGGTCGCCATCGCGCAACAGGAAGTCCACATACTGACCGGCGTGGAACTTCATCACGTCGTTGGCGGGCAGTTGCAGTTGCACCACCATCACGTCGTGCGACTTCTTCTCCAGAGAGATCACGCGCACGGGCATTTTTTTGATGGGGAAGGCGCCTTCTTCGGTCACTTGGCGCGACTCCAGCACCACATCGCTGTGGGCACTGGCGCAGCAGGTCAGCACAAAGCTGTTGGCTTCTTCTTCGGCGCTCAAGGCTTTGTCTTGGTGGGGGCCGTGTGTCACTTCACCGGAGATTTTTTTGCACTTGCAGGAACCGCAAGCGCCGTCTTTGCAGCCATAGGGCAGGCCAATGCCCTGGCGCAGACCGGCGGCCAACAAGGTTTCGTCCGAGTTGGTGGTGAAGGCGCGGCCACTGGGTTGGACCGTGATGTTGAAACTCATCTTTGGGTATCCTTGAACTTTTACAAAGCGTATTTTGCCTTCCAACCAAACCCCTCTTGGCGCGCTGCCTGCGCGCTTTCGCCGCGAGCGCCTGCTCATTGTGGGCTGTGGCGATGTGGGCCTGCGTGTGGCGCGCACCCAGCGCCATGTGCGCATCTTGGCGCTCACCTCCAGCGCGGCGCGTGTGCCCGCCTTGCGAGCTGCAGGTGTGACGCCCCTGAGCGGCGATCTGGACCAGCCCGCGACCTTGAAGCGCTTGGCCGGTTTGGCCACTCGGGTGCTGCATTTGGCGCCGCCGCCCTTGCAAGGTCACACCGACCCGCGCACCTTGGCACTCACCCGCGCTTTGCTGTTGCGCACACCACCCCACAGCGTGGTGTATGGCTCGACCAGCGGGGTCTATGGCGACTGTGCAGGCGCTTGGGTCACAGAGACGCGTGCGCTCAACGCCACCACCCCACGGGCCCAGCGCCGCGTGGATGCTGAAGCGCGGGTGCGTCACCTAGGGCGTTTGCGTGCCGGTGTGCGTGCCAGTGTCTTGCGCATACCGGGTATTTATGCACCTGACCGCGAGGGCGGTACGCCGCGTGAGCGCTTGTTGCGTGGCAGCCCGGTGCTGGAGGCGCCAGACGATGTGTTCACCAACCACATCCATGCCGACGATTTGGCGCGTGCTTGCCAGTTGGCCCTGTGGCGCGGTCAGGCACAGCGCCGCTACAACGTGAACGACGATGCCGAGCTCAAGATGGGCGACTACTTTGACTTGGCCGCGCAGATCTACAACTTGCCCAAACCACCGCGCATCAGCCGAGCCCAAGCACAAACCGAATTGCCGGCGATGCAGCTGAGCTTCATGAGCGAGTCACGCCGACTCGACAACCGCCGCATGAAGCGCGAGCTGCGTTTGCAGCTGCGTTACCCGCAGGTGCAAGACGGCTTGGTCTGACGACGCGCGTTCAGTCGAACTTGATGTTGCCAGCCTTGATGGCCTTGGCCCAGCTGGCGGTATCGCGCTCGAGCAGCTTGGTGGTGTTTTCGGGTGTGAGGTAGCGCACCTCCACACCGGCTGCATCGGCGCGTTGCTTGGTGTCAGGTAACTCCATGCTGCGCTTGACTTCTTGCGAGAGCTTTTGCACCACCTCTTTGGGTGTGCCAGATGCCACATACAAAGCCACCCAAGACTCCAACTCAAAACCGGCCAAGCCAGCTTCGGCTGCGGTGGGCACTTGCGGCAGTTGGGGGTGTCGAGTTTTGCCGGTCACGGCCAATGCTTTGAGCTTGCCGCTGAGCACATGGCCCATCACAGAGGGTGGCGTTGAGATAAAGACCTGTACCTGTCCGGCCAACACGTCTTGAATGGCTTGGCCCGAGCCTTTATAGGGCACATGGGTCATCTCAATGCCGGTTTGCTGTTTGAAGATTTCGGTGCCAATGTGCGACACCGAGCCATTGCCTTGCGAGGCGTAGTTCACCTTGCCAGGGTTTTGTTTGACCCAGGCAATGAAGTCTTTCAGGTTGTTGGCCGGCACCGAGGGGTGCACCGCAATCACGTTGGTGGCCACGGTGATCAAGCCCACGGGCGTGAGGTCTTTGAGTTCCCAGGGCAGCTTGTCCATCAGAATAGGGTTGGCAATGTGGTAGCCCGAGTACGACACCAGCACGGTGTAGCCATCTTTGGGGCTGCGCGCCACGAGGGAGTAGGCCAAGTTGCCGCTGCCTCCCGGCTTGTTGTCCACCACCACCGACTGGCCGATCAACCGAGCGAGAGGGTCGCTGAGCAAGCGCGCCGAAGTGTCTAGCAAACCACCTGGTGGGTTGGGCACCACCAGTGTGAGGGGTTTGCTGGGGAAGGTGTCGGCCTCTACCTGGGTGGGAAACACCGCCACGGCGCACAAACTGGCAGACGCCAGCAGTGTTGACACGACGCGGCGCGTGAAACCGCTGGTGGTTTGGCGGGTGGTGTGGGGCAGGGGGTGTGTCATAGGAACTCCGATTCAAGCTTCAACGTTGACCAATGCGCACAGCGCCAAAAATGCCTTGGGCTTCACGTGGCATACAGCGCCAATATTGGTGGCTGGCCTGCACCGTGCCGCCGAGCGCCGCTGCCGCTTCCCACATCCAGCGGGGTTTGTAGAGGAAGGTGCGGGCCAAGGCCACCAAGTCGGCGTCGCCGCGCACCAAGATGTCTTCGGCTTGCTGAGGTGTGGTGATCAAGCCCACCGCCATGGTGGGCAGGCCGCTTTTTTGTTTGATCAATTTGGCAAAAGGCACTTGGTACTCAGGGCCAATCGCGATTTTTTGTTGGGGCGAAATGCCGCCCGATGAGATGTGCACAAAGTCTGCCCCTGCTTGCTTCAAGCGCAGCGCGAAGTCGGCGGTTTCTTCGGGGGTCCATCCACCCTCCACCCAATCGGTGGCCGACAAGCGAATGCCCAAACTGCCCTGGAAGGCGGCACGCACGGCTTGAAACACTTCGAGTGGAAAACGGATGCGGCCTTCAAAATTACCGCCATAGCCAT
>CAIMWY010000421.1 GCA_903845315.1 uncultured Burkholderiales bacterium | reverse complement strand
TGGGCATTGAATGACCTCACTTGGGATGAACAGATTTCTTGACGCTTGGTTTTACTGCGATTTGAGGTGCTGAGAGAGCAACCGGGGGCGCTCCATAGCGCAGCAACATATTTTCGAAACCCGTGGTGCTGTGCTGCAAAGAGTTGTTCGAGCGCAAAAAACGGGCTTCGTACTGCAACGCCAAGATCAAACCGTGAATCTCGAACACCATTTGCTCGGCATCCATGTCGGCAGCCAAATGCCCTTCATCGCGGGCTTGCACCACTGTCCGATGAACGGCACCCAGCCATGTTTTGACCGAGCTGGCCAAGGCGTCACGAACTGGGCCCGGACGGTCGTCAAACTCTGCGGCACCGCTGATGTACAAGCAACCCGAGTCAATCTCCGCCGAGGTGCGCTGGGTCCAGTTGGCAAACAACTGACGCAACCTGGGCAAACCCCGCTGTGCTTGCATGGCCGGATAGAACACCTCGGCCTCAAAGCGCTCGTGGTATTCGCGCACCACCGACAGTTGCAGTTCTTCGCGTGAGCCAAAGTGGGCAAACACCCCCGATTTGCTCATGCGTGCGACCTCGGCCAAAGCGCCAATGCTCAGACCCTCCAAACCAATTTGGGTGGCCAAACCTAAGGCTGCATCCACGATGGCTGCTTTGGTTTGCCGTCCCTTGTGGATGGAACGGCTCTCCAAGGCGGGGGATTTATAGGGGGAGGACATGAGGTTTCTAAAAAGAACGGTCGTGCTATTTTGCATGAAAACCTGCCGCACCTGTTTGAACTTCTAAACTTAGCCCCTATGCAAGCAACACGAATTTTGGCCATACGGCACGGGGAGACCGCATGGAATGTGGACACCCGCATTCAAGGACAACTCGACATCGGACTAAACGACACGGGTGTATGGCAGGCACAGCGGCTTGGTCTGGCTTTGAGTGAGGAAGACATTCACACCATCTACAGCAGCGACTTAGGCCGTGCGTTTCAAACCGCACAAGCCATTGCACACGCACCTGCGCGTGTGCAAACAGTGCGCTTGATACCCAGCACTGAGTTGCGCGAACGTCACTTTGGCCATTTTCAAGGCCTCACCTGGGCCGCGATTGAAACCGATTGGCCCGCTGACGCCAAGCGATGGCGAACCCGCGATCCGCTTTGGTCACCACTGGGGGGCGAATCTTTGCTGGTGTTGCGCGAGCGCATTGCGCGCTGCGTAGACGCGCTAGCCAGTCAACACCTGGGTGAACAAATTGTGCTGGTGGCCCATGGGGGGGTGATGGATGTGCTTTACCGCTTGGCCACTCAGCAAGAGATTCAAGCCCCGCGCTCCTGGCATTTGGGCAATGCCGCCATCAACCGCCTGTTGTGGACGCCCCAGGGTTTGAGTTTGGTGGGCTGGGGCGATGTGTCGCATTTCGAAAACACAACGCGCGACGAATCAAGCGTCTGACAACACGTCGCCGTTGGTGCTGGGTGGGGCTACGCCCAAATGACGATAAGCCGCCAAAGTGGCAATGCGCCCACGTGGCGTGCGCTGCAAATAGCCTTGCTGAATCAAATAGGGCTCGATCACGTCTTCGATGGTGTCGCGCTCTTCGCCAATGCTGGCCGCAATGTTGTCCAAGCCCACGGGGCCGCCGTCAAAGCGGTGGATCACCGCCTCCAATAACTTGCGGTCCATCAAGTCAAAACCTTGCGGGTCCACGTCCAACATGGCGAGTGCAAGTTTGGCAATGTCTTCGGTGATGCGCCCGGTTCCCTTCACATCGGCATAGTCGCGCACGCGGCGCAACAAGCGGTTGGCAATACGTGGCGTGCCACGTGAACGGCGCGCAATTTCAAAACCGCCCTCCACTTCGGTGGGTGTGTTGAGCAAACCCGCACTGCGCATGACGATGCGCTGCAATTCGTCGGCGGTGTAGAACTCCAGGCGCGACACGATGCCAAAGCGGTCGCGCAGCGGGTTGGTCAACATGCCCGCACGGGTGGTGGCCCCCACCAAGGTGAAGGGCTGCAAATCGAGCTTGATGCTGCGTGCGGCAGGGCCTTCGCCGATCATGATGTCAATTTGGTAGTCCTCCAGCGCGGGGTACAAAATTTCTTCCACCACCGGTGAGAGGCGGTGAATTTCGTCGATGAACAGCACATCGTTTTTCTCTAAGCTGGTCAGCAGTGCGGCCAAGTCTTTGGGCTTTTCCAGCACCGGACCACTGGTCGAGCGCAGGTTCACGCCCAGCTCTTGGGCAATGATGTGACTCAGGGTGGTTTTACCCAAACCGGGCGGCCCAAACAGCAACACATGGTCTAGCGCTTCGCCCCGCTTTTTGGCTGCGCCAATGAAGATTTCAAGTTGCTCACGCACCTTGACTTGACCCACATACTCTTGCAACAGCTTGGGGCGCAGCGCACGCTCAATCGCTTCTTCGTGGGGTGACACGGGGGCGGCGGACACCATGCGAGGGGCCGGTGCGAAATCGTCTGTTTGAATGCTCATGGGTTGACCAAATCGATGATGTCGTTGAGCTCAAGACGCGCCATCTTAAAAATGGCATCACTGGCCCGCTTCCAAGGGTGCGGCGTTGCGCCGCGTTGGCGCCAGTCAAAACTCTTGGGTTGATTGCAAATGATGTAACTGGGCTGTTTGGCCGATTTGCTGTTGTCAATCGCAAAAGGATTGCTGGCGTTGTAGGCCGCCGTCGACATAGGAAAACCAATCACGATGGATGTTTTGTCATTGAAGGCCTTGGGAGACAGCACCAGCATGGGATGCAAGTCGCGCAGCTCGCGTCCTACCTGCGGGTTGAAGTTGATCCAGATGATGTCTTGACGCTCGGGCACCCAAGCGACCCGATTCACGACGCAGCCCCAAACTCGGCCCCTAGGGGGGCATCTTGCATGACCTCTCCGCCATGCACCTGCGGGTCAAATGCAGCCAGTTTCTCTTGCAAGCTTGGGCGCGGGCTGACCGCACGCAATTCCAAGCGCCCTTTGGCCACCACCGTTGCCTCTAACGAGGTACCTGGCGTGATACCCAGTGATTGCATCAACTCTCGGCTGAGTCGAATGCCATGGCTGTTGCCCCAGGAGGAAATGGTCAAGGCGGTGGTTTTCATACGGCCAAGTATATACAAAGGATATCCGGCCTGCAAGGCATTTGTCCGTGCCGATGGGTCTACTTGGCCAACGCCTTCAAGGCCAGCTTGATGCCCTCGCTCACGCCGACATCGCTGGGCAGGGCCTTGAGTGAAAGGGCGGCCTCTTTGTCGCTGTAACCCAAGGCCAGCAAGGCTTGCAAGATATCGCTGTGGTGGTCGGTGTGGCCTGGCGTGCGGGCAGCTAAATCCATACCGAGTTTGCCTTTGAGTTCGAGCAACAAACGCTCTGCGGTTTTCTTGCCAATGCCAGGCACCTTGGTCAGACGCCCCGCATCTTGCTCGGCCACAGCACGTGCCAACTCGTCGGCACTCATGCCACTGAGCACGCCCAGTGCGGTGCGCGGTCCCACGCCAGAGATTTTGATCAGCAAGCGAAAGGTGGCGCGTTCGCTGGCGGTGCCAAAGCCGTACAAGATTTGTGCGTCTTCACGCACGACAAAGTGCGTCAGCAAGGTCACGCGCTCCCCAGAAGCGGGAAGGTTGTAGAAGGTGCTCATGGGCACATCCACCTCGTAGCCCACGCCATTGCAGTCCACCAATACTTGGGGAGGATTTTTCTCGCTGAGGATGCCGCTTAATCTGCCAATCACATCTTGCCTATCATTGGGTCACCTTTTGCGAGATTATCGACTTGATTCTGCGACACACCTTCTCCCCACCGAACAACACGCGTCTGTCCCACCTGTGCGGGCCACTTGACGAACATCTGCGCACCATCGAGATAGCATTGAACGTCAAGATCGCGCACCGCCACGAACAGTTCAAGGTGGATGGCCCCAAAGCCAAAGCCACCCATGCGCTTGAAGTGCTACAAGCCTTGTACGAACGCGCCGCACGCACGATTCCTGCTGAACAGGTGCAACTGATGTTGGCTGGAGAATCTGGCATGCGTGAGGGCGAGGACGCCGGCATGAGCCTTCAGACACGTCGCACCGACTTGCGCGCACGCACACCCAACCAAAGCGTGTACCTGGACAACATTGCCAGCCACGACATCAGCTTTGGCATCGGCCCTGCGGGCACGGGCAAAACGTATTTGGCCGTGGCGTGTGCGGTGGATGCCCTGGAACGCAGCGCGGTGCAACGCATTGTGTTGACCCGACCCGCTGTGGAAGCGGGTGAAAAGCTAGGCTTCTTGCCAGGCGATTTGGGTCAAAAAGTCGACCCCTATTTGCGCCCTTTGTACGACGCGCTGTATGACCTGATGGGCTTTGACCGGGTGCAAAAAGCGTTTGAGCGCAATGCAATTGAAATTGCCCCACTGGCGTTCATGCGCGGGCGCACCTTGAACAACGCTTTCGTCATCTTGGACGAAGCACAAAACACCACGCCCGAACAAATGAAAATGTTTTTGACCCGCATTGGCTTTGGCGCCAAAGCGGTGGTCACGGGCGACGTGAGCCAAATCGATTTACCCAAAAGCCAATTGAGTGGCTTGATCGACGCCGAACGTGTGCTGCGTCGCGTCAAGGGCATTGCCATTTGCCATTTCACCAGTGCCGATGTGGTGCGCCACCCTCTGGTGGCGCGCAT
Organism: uncultured Burkholderiales bacterium; assembly: GCA_903845315.1. The sequence goes on along the minus strand of CAIMWY010000421.1, from coordinate 8,239 downwards.
CGTGGATGCCTATGACGCCAAGCGCAGCATCGACGCGCCCGATGCGCCACGCAAACGCGCGTGAGCATTCGTGACCGCACGCGGCCCGATCCATACCCCAAAAAACATGGCCCTTCACAAACTCCAACTCTCTTTGCAATTTGGTGAGGTGCCTCATGCAGAGCGCCACCGTGCCGCGCTGCCGCGCCACAAAGTGGCCCGCTGGATTCGCCATGCGCTGGCCCTGGACGCAGAAATCACCGTACGTATCGTGGGTGAAGCCGAAGGACGCGCGCTCAACCTGAGCTACCGCAAAAAAGACTACGCCACCAACGTGCTGACCTTTGATTACACGCACGCGCCCATGGTGGTGGCGGACTTGGTGTTGTGCGCGCCGGTGGTGGCACGAGAAGCCAAAGAACAAGGCAAAACCCTGCAAGCGCACTATGCCCACTTGCTGGTGCATGGGGCCTTGCATGCGCAAGGCTGGGACCATGAAACCAGCACACAAGATGCGCAAGAGATGGAGACCTATGAGGTGGACATCTTGGCGGAGTTGGGGCTGCCGAACCCTTACTGAAGATCACGGCCGGCCAAGACCAACAGAACTCGCGGGCAACGCGAGTTCAGCGGCCCGCGGTGTCTTCCAGCAAACGCACTTTCACGGTTTTGCCTTTGACGCGACCCGCGCTCAGGCGTTGGACGGCGTCGCGTGCGATGTCACGCGACACGGCCACATACGTAGAAAACTCGTTGACGTTGATCTTGCCCACCTGCTCTTTGGTGAAACCGGCGTCACCGGTGAGCGCGCCCAACACGTCACCCGCACGAATTTTTTCTTTGCGCCCGCCCACAATTTGTAAAGTAGCCATCGGGGGTTCCAAGGGCCCGCCCGCGGTGGGGGTCAAGCTGCTCAAAGGCTGCCACACCGACTCGCGGCCTTGCAGTTGCTCAATCTTGCCCACAGACCCCATCTCGTCCATGCTCACCAAGGTGAGGGCCAGGCCTTCAGCATCCCCTCGCCCGGTGCGGCCAATGCGATGGATGTGCACCTCCGCATCGGGCGTGACATCCACATTGATCACCGCTGCCAACTGCGCCACATCTAAGCCGCGTGCCGCCACATCGGTGGCCACCAGCACCGAGCAACTGCGGTTGGCAAACTGCACCAGCACTTGGTCACGTTCGCGTTGTTCCAACTCGCCATACAGCGCCAGCGCACTGAAACCCTGGGCCTGCAACACAGCCACCAAGTCGCGGCATTGCTGTTTGGTGTTGCAAAACGCCAAGCTGGACTCGGGGCGGAAGTGGTTGAGCAACAAGGACACAGCGTGCAAACGTTCGCGGTCATCCACTTCGTAACAAATTTGCTGTATTTTTTGTGCGTCGTGCTGCGCTTGCACCTTGACGGTTTGCGGGTCGCGCATGAACTGCGCGGCGAGCTTGTCAATGCCTTCTGGGTACGTGGCAGAGAACAACAGGGTTTGACGATCGGACGGACATTGACGGGCCACCTTGGCGATGTCGTCAAAAAATCCCATGTCGAGCATGCGGTCCGCTTCGTCCAACACCAGCATGCGCACGCCTTGCAATCGCAAGGAGCCACGCTCCAAATGGTCCTGGATACGCCCCGGGGTTCCGACCACCACATGGGCCCCATGCTCCAAACTCACAGTCTGGCCGCGCAAGGCCACGCCACCACAGAGGGTGACGACTTTGATGTTGCCCATCGCACGCGCGAGGCGACGAATTTCTTGCGTCACCTGATCGGCCAATTCACGCGTGGGGCACAGCACCAGCGCTTGCGCGTCGAATTGCGCGGGGTCGAGCTTCTCCACCAAGGGCAAGCCAAAGGCTGCCGTTTTACCGCTGCCCGTGCTGGCTTGCGCCAGCAGGTCGCGTCCCGCCAGCGTGAGCGGCAGGCTGGCCGCCTGAATCGGCGTCATCGCCGTGTAGCCCAGCTGGGTCAAATTGCTCAGCGTGGCAGGCGATAGAGGCAGGGTGTCGAATGGGGGGGTAGGTGCAGTCATGCACCGATTATCGTGAGCGGGATGGTGACTGGACCGTCGTTGACCAAATGCACTTTCATGTCCGCGCCAAACACTCCGGTTTGCACCAGGGCATGGGCTTGGCGTGCTTGTGCCACAAAGTGCTCGTACAAGCGACGGCCTTCATCGGCAGGGGCCGCGCTGGTGAAGCTGGGTCGGGTGCCATTGCGGGTGTCCGCCGCCAAAGTGAACTGACTCACCACCAGCAAGCCACCAGCCACGTCTTGCACGCTGCGGTTCATCTTGCCCGCTTCGTCGTAGAACACGCGCAGCTTCAAAATTTTGTCGAGCATTTTTTGCCCCACGACCTCGGTGTCGCCACGCTCGGCGCACAAAAGGACCAATAAGCCTTGGGCAATTTCACCCACGGTGTCACCGTCCACGATGACACGGGCCTCGCTCACGCGCTGCAAAACCGCCTTCACAACATATCCCTGCCGTCGTCGATGTGCGCTTCGACGTCACTGGGCAACAGCTGAATGGTGGCACGCAAGCCGGGCACCTCACCCATCAAGGCTTGCTCGACGTTGGTTCGCAAGGCCGCGGCGCGCCCCAGCGACCATTCAGCAGGCATGTGCATGTGCAAATCGACAAAGCGGCGTTGGCCCGCCTTGCGGCTGGTCACATGGTCAAACCGGATGATGTGGTGCTCGCCGCGTTGGTGCTCAAAACCTGCGAGGGTGTTTTGAATTTGCGCCATCACCTCAGGCTCAACGGCTTCGTCCATCAAGCCTTGCGATGCACGCCAGATCAGATGAACGCCCTCTTTCAAAATGTTCAGGGCCACGCCAATGGCGACCACCGCATCCAGCCACAACCAACCCGTGACGCCGACCAAACCAATGCCCAAGACCACGCCCACCGAAGTCCATACGTCGGTCACCAAGTGGCGGGCGTCAGCTTCTAGGGCAACAGAGCGGTGTACTTTGGATGCACGAAACATCACCCAAGCCAACAATCCGTTGAGTGCCGAACTGACCACCGACAAGGCCAAGCCAATACCCACTTGTTCGATCGGTTGCGGGTCAAAGATGCGGTGACTGGCTGCCCACACAATGCCCAGCGCCGCCACCACAATCAAGATGCCCTCAAAGCCGCTTGAGAAATACTCGGCTTTGTGGTGGCCATACGGATGGTCTTCGTCGGCTGGACGCGCCGCCACGGTGACCATCATCAGCCCGAAGATGGCGCTGGCCAAGTTGACCAGCGACTCCATGGCGTCAGACAGCAAACCCACCGAGTCGGTGAGCCACCAAGCCAGGGTTTTCAAAGCAATGGTGACCATGGCCACGGCCACAGACGTCAGCAGCAGGCCCTTCGGCGTGAGCCATTTATCCAAGGCGGCTTTGTTCATGCGCAACGCATTCTTAGTGCTCATCCAGTCAGCGTGACACGCGCGAACTTGCGCTTGCCCACCTGCACCACATAGGTTCCAGCGCCTAACTTGAGGCCTTTGTCGCTGATCACCACCGAGTCCACACGCACGCCCCCGCCATCGATCAAGCGGTTGGCCTCGCTGGTGGAGGGCGCCAAACCCGCGGATTTGAGCAAGGCCCCAATCCCCATCGGCGCACCCAAGAGCGCCAGGTCAGGAATGTCGTCCGGTACGCCGCCTTTGCTGCGGTTGATGAAGTCTTGCTCTGCCGCATCGGCGGCCGCAGCGCCGTGGAAACGGGCCGTGATTTCTTTGGCCAGCGCGACCTTGGCATCTTTGGGGTTGCGACCGTTGGCAATCTCTTGTTTCAAAGCCTCAATCTGGGCTTCTGATTGGAAAGACAGCAAGGTGTACCAACGCCACATCAGCGTGTCAGAGATCGACAGCACTTTGGCAAACATGGTGTTGGGCTCTTCGCTGATGCCGATGTAGTTGTTTTTGGACTTGGACATCTTCTCAACCCCATCCAAGCCTTCGAGCAAAGGCATGGTCAAAATGCACTGGGCATCTTGACCGTATTCCACTTGCAGGTGACGACCCATCAACAAGTTGAATTTTTGATCGGTACCGCCCAATTCCAAATCCGACTTCAAAGCCACCGAGTCGTAGCCCTGCATGAGTGGGTACAAGAACTCGTGCACGCTGATGGGGGTACCGGCCTTGAAACGGTCGTGGAAGTCGTTGCGCTCCATCATGCGCGCCACGGTGTACTTGGCTGCAAGTTGAATCATGCCCATGGATCCCAAGGGCAAGCACCACTCGCTGTTGTAACGAATTTCGGTTTTCTCAGGATCGAGCACCAACGAGGCTTGCTTGTAATACGTCTCGGCGTTGGCCTTGATTTGCTCTGGCGTCAGAGGTGGGCGGGTGTTGTTGCGACCCGACGGGTCACCGATCAGGCTGGTGAAGTCACCAATCAGAAAGATGACTTGGTGCCCCAGGTTTTGCAACTGGCGCATTTTGTTGAGCACCACGGTGTGCCCCATGTGGATGTCAGGCGCGGTAGGGTCCAAGCCCAGTTTGATGCGCAAGGGTTGCCCCGTCGCCTCAGAGCGGGCCAGTTTTTTGACCCACTCATCCTCTGGAATCAGCTCTTCGCAGCCACGTTTTGAAATGACCAAGGCCTCGCGGACGCGATCGGTGATGGGGTAAGTAGGTAGAGATGCTTGATTCATAAGGATTTTTTAACAAGTCGGCTATACTTAGCCCTTTGCGTGTTGGGCTAATTTTAGTTGGCGCAGCACAACGGGACCTGGGGGCGTGAAACCCTGACCCCGACCATCTGCCGGAGAGCCCCCTTGCAGCAACACCTTGACACCATGGCCTTGCGTCTGCACACCGTCTGGACGACCCACCCGCGCCGCATCATGGCTGGCGTGGCTGTGGCCTTGTCGGTGATGGGTGGAGGCGCCTTGGCTGTGGCTAATTTAGGGCCTGACGCCAGCAAACTGCCATTGCGCGAAGTGCTGGAGAACGTGAATTTAACCCTCACCAAGCTCAGCAATAGCAACACACCCATGGTGTTGTTTCGCGCGGATGTCACCCGTTCCAACGACACAGCTGAGAGCCTGCTGAGCCGCTTAGGGCTCAGCGACGAAGAAGCCGCTAGCTTTCTACGCAACGCGCCTTTGGCGCGCCAACAACTCCTTGGACGTGCAGGACGTTGGGTGAGCATAGAAGGCGATCCAAGCCGCAGATTGACCCGCTTGACAGCACGCTGGAGCAACGAAAAATCAGACCAGTTCACACGCTGGGTGGTAGAGCGCCATCCAGATGGCTTCACGCAACGCGTTGAAACCGCGCCCATGAGCGTGAGCACCCGAATGGCCAGTGGCGTGATTCAAAGCTCCTTGTTTGCTGCCACCGATGACGCCAACATTCCCGACAGTGTGGCCAACCAGTTGGCCAGCATTTTTGCTGGCGACATCGACTTCCACCGCGCACTGCGTAAAGGGGATCGTTTTTCAGTGGTCTATGAATCGCTCGAAGCCGATGGCGAAACCCTGCGCGCCGGACGCGTGTTATCCGCCGAGTTTGTGAACAACGGCAAAACCCACCAAGCGATTTGGTTCAAAGAACCACAGGCCCCCGAAGGTGGCTACTTCACGCCCGAAGGCGTCAGTCTGCGCCGCGCTTACTTGGCCTCGCCTTTGACGTTTTCACGCATGACCAGCGGCTTCAAGATGCGTTTTCATCCCATCTTGCAAACTTGGCGCGCCCATTTGGGCGTGGACTATGCCGCTGCCACAGGCACCGCTGTGCACAGCGTCGGCCAGGGCACCATTGACTTCGCTGGCGCACAAGGCGGTTTTGGCAATGCGGTGTTTGTCAAACACCCCAATGGCCACACCACGGTGTACGCACACTTGAGCCGCATCTTGGTCAGACGCGGACAAAGCGTGGCCCAGGGCCAAACCTTGGGCGAGGTCGGTGCCACCGGTTGGGCCACGGGTCCACACTTGCACTTTGAATTCCGTGTCAACGGCAAGCACCAAGACCCGGTCACGATGGCACGTCAAAGTATGGCCACCGAGGTTTCTGCGTCAGCCCGTGACGCCTTCAAACGTCATGTTGCCAGCACCAAGCTTGAGTTGACTGCCGCTGCCAGCGTGCAGCAAAGCCGCGCCGAATAAATGCCATCGCTCTACATCGGCTTGATGTCGGGCACTTCGCTCGACGGCGTCGATGGGGTGCTGGTCAACTTCGAATCTCACCGCCCCGAGGTACTCAGCCACCAAGCCCGCCCCCTTGACGCATCGCTCAAATGCAGCTTGCTGGCCCTCAACACGCCTAGCGACAACGAACTCCACCACGCAGCCTTGGCCGCAAACCGCCTGGTGCAGGTCTACGCCGACACCGTGCAGGCTTTGCTTCACGCCAGTGGGCACCAGGCCAAGGATGTCCACGCCATCGGCGCCCACGGCCAAACCGTGCGCCACCAACCCGGCGCTTTTGATGGCACCGGCTACACGCTGCAACTCAACAACCCATCGTTGCTGGCAGAGCTGACCGGCATCAATGTCGTGGCTGATTTTCGAAGCCGCGATGTGGCTGCGGGCGGTCAGGGGGCCCCTTTGGTGCCTCTGTTTCACCAACACATGTTTGCGAACACCACGCACACCGTGGGCGTGCTCAACTTGGGCGGCATTGCCAACCTGAGCGTGCTGTCCCCCTCGGGTGATGTGCAAGGCTTTGACTGCGGCCCCGGCAACGCTTTGATCGACCATTGGTGCCAGCAACACACGGGCCAAGCCTTTGACGACGACGGCGCATGGGCACGCACAGGTCAGGTGATTGCACCCTTGTTGGACGTGTTGTTGAGCAACCCGTTTGTGAACCAATCGCCGCCCAAGAGTACGGGGCGCGATTTGTTCAACCCCAAGTGGTTAGGGCAACAACTCGAAGGTTTTACATCCGCTCCAGCCGCCGATGTCCAGGCCACACTGACCGAGTTCACCGCACGCGCCTGTGTCAACGATGTGCTGCGTTATGCACCCCAAGCTACTGAGTTGATGGTGTGCGGTGGCGGCGCCTTGAATGGTGGATTGATGGCGCGTTTGCAGAGCGGTTTACCGCAACTCAAGGTGGTGTCCACAGCAGAGCGCGGCTTGCCACCCTTGCAAGTCGAAGCTGCCGCCTTTGCTTGGCTGGCCCGCCAAACCCTCTTGCGCTTGCCTGGCAACTCACCAAAAGTAACGGGCGCACAAGGCGCCCGTATCTTGGGAGGTGTGTTTCCCGCCTAAGTGCGAAAAAACGAGTTCGTGATAGCGCCGGGTGTTACACCGAGAACGAGGACCCGCAACCACAGGTGGTGGTGGCGTTGGGGTTCTTGATGACAAACTGAGCGCCCTGCAAGTCTTCTTTGTAATCAATTTCAGCACCCAACAGGTACTGATAGCTCATGGCATCGATCAATAAAGACACATTGTTTTTGGTCATGGTGGTGTCGTCCTCATTCACCACTTCATCGAAGGTGAAACCATACTGAAAGCCCGAGCAGCCGCCGCCTTGCACAAACACGCGCAGCTTGAGGTCTGGGTTGCCTTCTTCCGCAATCAAATCCGCCACCTTGGCAGCAGCACTGTCGGTGAAGACGATAGGGGTTGGCATTTCGGTTTGAATGTTTTCAGCAACTGCGCTCATGGGGACTCTCCAGATTCAAGGTTTAAAGTATAGCGCTTTAGTCGGGAATCGGGCATCTGCCGGGCAGTAACTAGGTGGTCATTGGGGGCATTGGAGCCGTCGCACCGCGAAAGGCGGCTTCACGCACGCACGCGCTCGTATGGGGAGGGGGTGGGTGCTGATACGGCGCCATCAGGCGCGAAGCGACGTTAAGCCGTGTCAGTGCCTACCCCCTCGCCACACAGAGACACCACACACAAAAAACAGCGCCCAAAGTAGCGCCCACAAAAAAGCCGCAACGGCGAACCGGTGCGGCTTTTGGGCAAAACAGAAAGCGGATTAACGCTTGCTGAACTGCTTGCGGCGACGTGCAGAGTGCAAGCCGACCTTTTTACGTTCCACTTCGCGAGCATCGCGGGTCACAAAACCAGCAGCCGACAACACGGGCTTCAAGCTTGCGTCGTAGTCGATCAGGGCGCGGGTGATGCCGTGACGCACTGCGCCGGCTTGACCCGACTCACCACCGCCGTGCACATTGACTTGGATGTCAAAGGCTTCGCCGTTGTTAGTCAGCATCAGCGGTTGCTTGGAAATCATGATCGAGGTTTGACGACCGAAATACTCGGCGATGTCTTTGCCATTGATCTTGATTTGG
>CAIMWY010000420.1 GCA_903845315.1 uncultured Burkholderiales bacterium | reverse complement strand
TCGACGTTCGGGTAGAGCTTGCGCGAGACGAAATAGTCGTCTTCCAGGGCGATTTTCTCAACCGCCTTGGCCAACTTGAACAAGGGGTCATTTTCCAAGCCCATCTCAGCGAGCACTTCGTTGCAGGTTTCTTGCATGAGTTTGGCGCGGGGGTCATAGTTTTTGTAAACGCGGTGGCCAAAACCCATCAGCTTGACGCCAGAATTTTTGTCTTTGACCTGGTTCATGAACTCGCCAACTTTAGAGATGCCGCCCATGTTTTGAATGTCGCCCAACATATTCAAGCACGCTTCATTGGCGCCGCCGTGGGCAGGACCCCACAGACAAGCCACGCCAGCAGCAATCGCGGCGAAGGGGTTGGTGCCAGATGAGCCGCACAAACGCACTGTGGACGTGGATGCGTTTTGCTCGTGGTCAGCATGCAAGGTGAAGATGCGGTCCAGCGCGCGCTCAAGCACCGGGTTGACCACATAGTCTTCACAAGGCACGCCAAACATCATGCGCAAAAAGTTGCCTGCATATGACAAATCGTTTTGGGGGTACATGAAGGGCTGGCCCACGCCGTATTTGTAGGCCATGGCCACCAAGGTGGGCATTTTGGCAATCAAACGAATGGCTGCAATTTCGCGGTGCTCGGCGTTGTTGATGTCGGTGCTGTCGTGGTAGAACGCCGACAAGGCGCCAACCAAGCCTGTCAACACCGCCATGGGGTGTGCATCCCGGCGAAAGCCGCGCAGGAAAAACTGCATCTGCTCATTGACCATGGTGTGGTTGCTGACCAATTTGTGGAAGTCGCCACTTTGCTGTGCGTTGGGCAAATCGCCCTTGAGCAATAAAAAGCAGGTGTCCAAATAGTCGCCGTGATGGGCCAACTGCTCGATCGGATAACCACGGTAGAGCAACTCGCCTTTGTCGCCATCGATGTAAGTGATGGCCGACTGGCATGACGCGGTCGATAAAAAGCCGGGGTCATAAGTGAACATGCCGCTTTGCCCGTAGAGCTTGCGAATGTCAATCACATCGGGGCCAATGTTGCCGCTGTAGACGGGCATCTCGATGCTGGGGCTGCCGTTACTGAACGACAGGGTGGCTTTGTTGTCAGCGAGTTTCATGGTTCAATTTCCTCAATAAATCAGTTCTTGTTTCGCACTTCAGGCCAGCATCATGCTGAGCACTTCTCGCACTTCAGGGCCGTCCATTTCGGCTTTCAAAGAAGTACGCTTCATCAACAGGTCCATCAGATCGTTGTCTGACAAGTCCATCAAAACATACATGCCGCGGGCCTGGCCTGCGGTCAATTGTGCAGCATGCCGGTTGAAAAACCGCTCAATGAACAAGTCGTTTTCCAGCAAGCCGCGCCGGCAACGCCAGCGCAATTTGCTCAGAGCCCGCTCACCCGCAAGGGTTTGACGGTCAAGTCCTTCGAGCAGTTCATCTCCCATGTCAAGTCGTCAATTCATCAAACGGCGCGGCGCACCATCATCTCTTTGATTTTGCCAATCGCCTTGGTTGGGTTCAGGCTTTTTGGACAAACATCCACACAATTCATGATGGTGTGGCAGCGGAATAAGCGGTATGGATCTTCCAGATTGTCCAAGCGCTCAGCCGTGCCGTGGTCACGGCTGTCCGCAATGAAGCGGTAGGCTTGCAACAAGCCGGCAGGGCCCACAAATTTGTCGGGGTTCCACCAAAAGCTGGGGCAACTGGTAGAGCAACTGGCGCACAAAATGCATTCGTACAAACCGTCGAGTTCTTCGCGCTCTTGCGGGCTTTGCAGGCGCTCTTTTTCAGGCGGAATGGTGTCGTTGATCAAGTAGGGTTTGATGGAATGGTATTGTTTGAAAAACTGCGTCATGTCGACGATCAGGTCACGCACCACAGGCAGGCCGGGCAGGGGTTTGAGAACAATCTTGCCAGGCAAATTGAGCATGTTGGTCAAACAGGCCAAGCCATTTTTGCCGTTGATGTTCATGGCGTCTGAGCCGCACACGCCTTCACGGCAAGAGCGGCGAAACGACAAAGTGGGGTCAACCGCTTTGAGCTTCATCAAAGCATCCAGCAACATGCGTTCGTGCCCGTCTAGTTCCACCTCAATGCGCTGCATGTAAGGTTTGGCATCCTTGTCAGGATCGTAGCGGTAAATTTCAAATGTACGTAGAGTCATGCTGTGAACCTATGGGGGGTTAGAACGTGCGAACTTTCGGGGGCACGGAGTCCACCGTCAGGGGTTTTAAATTAACGGGCTTGTAGGTCAAGCTGTTGGTCGCGCTGTGCCACAAGCTGTGCTTCATCCAGTTGGCGTCGTCGCGGCCCAGCGGGGCTATAGGATCGTCGGCAGGGCGTTCGTAGTCGCTCACGGTGTGCGCGCCGCGGCACTCTTTGCGCGCAGCAGCAGAGACCATGGTGGCTTGTGCGCATTCGATCAGATTTTCAACTTCCAAGGCTTCAATGCGCGCAGTGTTGAACACCTTGGAGGTGTCTTTCAAAGCGATGGCATTGACCCGCTGGCGAATCTCAGCGATTTTCTGGGCGCCCTCGTCCATGCTGGCTTGGGTTCTGAACACGGCAGCGTGTTTTTGCATGGATGCGCGCATGTCGTTGGCCACATCTTGCGAGTACTCTCCGCCGCGCCCTTCCAGCCTGTTCAAGCGTTCCAAGGTGCGATCTGCGGCATCGGCGGGCAACGCTTTGTGCGCTTTGGTTTTGCTGGCGAAATCGACGATGTGATTGCCTGCAGCACGGCCAAATACCAACAAATCCAGCAGCGAATTGGTGCCCAATCGGTTGGCGCCATGCACGCTGACACAAGAGCACTCACCCACCGCGTACAAGCCATTGACAACAGCGTTGTGCTGCGTGGCTGTTTGCGTGACAACTTGCCCATGGATGTTGGTGGGAATACCGCCCATTTGGTAATGGATGGTGGGCACCACAGGAATCGATTCTTTGGTGATGTCCACGTTGGCAAAGTTCACGCCGATCTCGTAGACCGAAGGCAAGCGCTTGTGGATTGTTTCCGCGCCCAAATGGTCGAGCTTTAACAAAACATAATCTTTGTTGGGCCCGCAACCTCGGCCTTCTTTGATTTCTTGGTCCATGGAGCGTGAGACGAAATCGCGCGGGGCCAAATCTTTCAAAGTGGGGGCGTAACGCTCCATGAAGCGTTCGCCATTGCTGTTGAGCAAAATGGCGCCTTCACCGCGGCAGCCTTCGGTCAACAAGACACCGGCCCCAGCCACGCCAGTGGGGTGGAATTGCCAGAACTCCATGTCTTCCAAGGGTATGCCCGCCCGCGCGGCCATGCCCAAACCATCGCCGGTGTTGATGAAGGCGTTGGTCGATGCGGCAAAAATCCGGCCCGCGCCGCCGGTGGCGAGCAAAACAGTCTTGGCGTGCAAGATGTGCAGGTCGCCGGTTTCCATCTCTAAGGCCGTTACGCCCGTCACGTCGCCTTCAGCGTCGCGAATCAAATCAAGCGCCATCCACTCCACGAAAAAGCTGGTGTTGGCTTTGACGTTTTGTTGGTACAAGGTGTGCAGCATCGCGTGCCCTGTGCGGTCAGCCGCAGCACAAGCGCGTTGCACTGGCTTTTCCCCGTAGTTGGCCGTGTGTCCGCCAAAGGGTCTTTGATAAATTGTGCCGTCAGCGTTTCGATCAAACGGCATGCCCATGTGCTCCAAGTCATAGACGACTTTGGGGGCTTCGCGGCACATGAACTCGATCGCATCTTGGTCACCCAGCCAGTCAGAGCCTTTGATGGTGTCGTAGAAATGGTAGTGCCAGTTGTCGTCCGACATGTTGCCCAAGGAGGCGCCAATACCGCCCTGCGCTGCCACCGTGTGCGAACGAGTGGGAAACACTTTGGACAGCACGGCCACATTCAGGCCCGCGCGAGCCAGTTGCAAGGAAGCGCGCATGCCGGAGCCGCCAGCGCCGACGATCACGACGTCAAATTTGCGCGTGGCGATCTTGTCTTTGGTGTAAGTCATGGTGTTTGAAATCTTATGTAAGAAGGGGCGTTGGGTTCAATGTGGCGGGGTGAAGGCTTTGGGTCAAAGCCGCCACAGCACTTGAATGGCCCACCCCGCGCAACCGATCAGCCAGATTAAACTGGCAACGTGCAAGAAAAGACGCAACCCCAGAGGTTTGATGTAGTCCATCCAGATATCACGCATGCCAATCCAGGCGTGATAAAGCAGGGCGATGATCACGATGAAAGTTAAGAACTTCATCCATTGGCTGGCAAAAATACCAGCCCAGCCCTCATACCCCAAAGGGCCTTGGGTGAAGATAACTTGGAGCAACACCACCAAGGTGAAAGCGGCCATCAGGGCTGCTGTGATGCGCTGCGCCAGCCAGTCACGAATGCCGTAATGAGCACCCACAACGACGCGTTTGGAGCC
>CAIMWY010000419.1 GCA_903845315.1 uncultured Burkholderiales bacterium | reverse complement strand
GCTTTGCCGAGTACCGCCTCGACAACGTGGCCAACACCGTCTACGACTTTGTGTGGAACGAGTTCTGCGACTGGTACCTGGAAATTGCCAAGGTGCAAATCAACACTGGCAGCGACGCCCAGCAACGCGCCACACGCCGCACGCTGATTCGGGTGCTCGAAACGATTCTGCGTTTGGCCCACCCCATCATTCCGTTCATCACCGAAGAGCTGTGGCAAAAGGTGGCACTGGTTGCAGGACGTTTGCCTTCGGATGCCGCCCAAGCGTCGGTCAGCATCAGCGCTTATCCGGTGAGCCAACCTGAACGCATCGACGAGAAAGCCCAAGCCCATGTGGCACGCCTGAAGTCCTTGGTCGATGCCTGCCGCAATTTGCGCGGTGAGATGAATGTGTCGCCCGCCACCCGCATGCCTTTGTTTGCGCTCGCCAGCAGTGCTGAGGATGTGGCCTTCATGCAGTCCGCCGCGCCCGTGCTGCAAGCGCTGGCCAAACTCAGCGAAGTCAAAGTGTTTGACGACCAAACGGCCTGGGGTTCAGCCGCCCAAGACGCCCCCGTGGCCGTGGTCGGCGAGCTGCGCTTGTGCCTGTTCATCGAAATCGATGTGGCCGCCGAAAAAGTGCGTTTGGGCAAAGAAGCCGATCGCTTGCACAACGAAATCACCAAAGCCCACGCCAAACTCAGCAATGAGGCGTTTGTGGCCAAAGCGCCACCCGCTGTGATTGCGCAAGAGAAAAAGCGCGTGGCCGACTTCACCGCCACCTTGGCCAAAGTGCAAGACCAGTTGCAGCGACTCGCCAAGTAAACTTTGCAAAACAATCCAAGCACCCTATGAAACCAGCCTTGACCAAAGCCGTGTTCCCCGTTGCGGGCATGGGCACACGCTTTTTGCCTGCCACCAAAGCCAGTCCCAAAGAGATGCTGCCAGTGGTGGACAAGCCCCTGATTCAGTACGCGGTGGAAGAAGCCTACGAGGCTGGTATTCGTGAAATGATTTTTGTCACAGGCCGAAGCAAACGCGCCATTGAAGACCACTTCGACACGGCTTATGAACTCGAAAGCGAACTCGAAGCCGCGGGCAAACACGCCTTGCTCGAGATGGTGCGCAGCGTGCAACCCAGCGACATGCAATGCGTCTACGTGCGCCAAGCGCGTGCCTTAGGTCTGGGTCATGCCGTGTTGTGTGCCGAGCACTTGGTGGGCGATGCCCCGTTTGCCGTCTTGCTGGCCGATGACTTGATGCAGGGTCTTGCCGGGGGACCTGGCGTGTTGAAACAAATGGCCGAGGTATTTGCACGCACACAGTCGTCGGTGCTGGCCGTGCAAGAAGTGCCACTCGACCATGTGCACCGCTACGGCATTGTGGCCGGCCACGACATGGGTCACGGCTTGGTGGACGTGCAGCACATGGTAGAAAAACCCAAGGCCGAGGTGGCGCCTTCGCGTTTGGCCGTGGCAGGGCGCTACATCTTGACCCCAGCGGTGTTTGAACGCATCCGCGCCGGTGGCCGTGGCGTGCAAGGTGAGATTCAGCTCACCGACGGCATTGCCGGTTTGCTGGCCACAGAAAAGGTGTTGGCGTTTTCTTACGCAGGCAAGCGCTACGACTGCGGC
>CAIMWY010000418.1 GCA_903845315.1 uncultured Burkholderiales bacterium | reverse complement strand
CAAGCGCGATGGCATTGAAGGCAAAGGTGGGCAGTGGAGCATGGAGGAAGAAGACGCCTTCAAAGCCCCCATCAAAAGCCAATACGAAACCCAGGGCCACCCCTACTTCGCCACCGCGCGTTTGTGGGACGACGGCGTGATCGACCCGGCCGACACCCGCCGCGTGCTGGCGCTGGGCTTGAGCGCTTCGCTCAATGCGCCCATTGCCGACACCACCTTTGGACTTTTTCGCATGTAATGCACGAAAGAACGACATGACTGCTTTGACTGTGACCACCCATGCTGCGGTACGCACCATCACCCTGTCGCGCCCGGATGTGCGCAACGCCTTCAACGACGAGGTGATGGCCGAACTCAAGGCCGCCTTTGAAGCCGCAGGCCAAGAGCCCGATGTGCGCTGCGTGGTGCTGGCGGCAGAGGGCCCGGCCTTTTGCGCAGGGGCAGATCTGAACTGGATGCGCCGCATGGCCGACTACACGCGTGACCAAAACCTGGCCGATGCGGCGCAGTTGGCTGCCATGCTGCGCGCCATCTACACCTGCGCCAAGCCCACCGTGGCACGCGTGCAGGGCGACGTGTACGCCGGCGGCTTGGGGCTGGTGGCCGCGTGTGACATGGCCGTGAGCGTGGACACCGCGCATTACTGTTTGAGCGAAGTCAAGATTGGCCTCATTCCTGCCACCATCAGTCCGTATGTCATCCGTGCCATGGGCGCACGGGCGGCGCACCGCTACTTTTTAACGGCCGAGCGTTTCAGCGCCGCCGAGGCACACCGCGTGGGTCTGGTGCACGCGGTGGTCAGCGCCGACGCGCTGGACGCACAGGTGGGCGCGCTCACCCAAGCCTTGGTAGCGGCCAGCCCCGACGCGCTCAAGGCTTGCAAACACCTGCTGCACGACGTGTCAGGGCGCGACATCGACGAGGCGTTGGTGGACCGCACCGTGCAAGGCATTGCCGACATCCGTGCCAGTGCCCAAGGCAAAGAAGGCGTGCAGTCGTTTCTGCAAAAACGCAAACCCAACTGGTTGGTGTGAACACGGCATCGCTTGAACTGAAAGACCCGCATGTTTCAAAAAATCCTCATCGCCAACCGTGGCGAAATTGCCTGCCGTGTGGCAGCGACTGCGCGCCGCTTGGGCGTCAAAACCGTGGCGGTGTATTCCGACGCCGACGCCAACGCCAAGCACGTGCTGGCCTGTGACGAGGCGGTGCACATCGGTGGCAGCGCACCCCAAGACAGCTACCTGCGCTGGGAGCGCATCTTTCAAGCCGCACAAGACACGGGTGCACAAGCCGTGCACCCGGGCTACGGTTTTTTAAGCGAGAACGAAGACTTTGCCAAAGCCTGTGCGGCGGCGGGACTGGTGTTCATTGGGCCATCGGCTGCTGCTATCCAAGCCATGGGCTTGAAGGCCGAATCCAAGCAGCTGATGGAAAAAGCGGGTGTGCCCTTGGTGCCCGGCTACCACGGGGCCGATCAAGATCCGGCCTTGTTGCAACGCGAGGCCGATCGCATTGGCTACCCCGTGTTGATCAAGGCCAGCGCAGGCGGCGGCGGCAAGGGCATGCGTGCGGTGGATAAGGCAGCAGATTTCGCCGAGGCCTTGGCCAGTTGCCAACGCGAGGCCATGCACAGCTTTGGCAGCGACGCGGTGCTGATTGAAAAATACGTGCAGCGCCCGCGCCACATCGAGATCCAGGTGT
>CAIMWY010000417.1 GCA_903845315.1 uncultured Burkholderiales bacterium | reverse complement strand
CCGTTGGCCAACCCTTTCCCCAACCCCAACTCGCCAATGGCCAGTGGTTGGACACCCTTTTGGGCTTCCACTTTGCCATCATCGCGCGGCCTGAGATAGCGCGACAAATTTCACCAGCCACGCAAGCGTCTTGGCAGGCGTGGCAAGTTCGCTTGATCGATGCCAGCGATCCCGCACTGGCAGCTTGGTTAGACACCCACCACTGTGGTGCCGCGCTGCTGCGCCCCGACCGCTATGTGCTGGGCCTTGCCACCTCCAGCGCCGAACTGGATGCGCTGACTCAGAACTGGTTGCCGGCTGACGCTCACGCAGGCACGGTCGCTGCGTGACCGACAAGTCCCTCTCCAGCCTGGCGCGCATGCTGGGCGTGCTTGACCTGTTCACAGAAGAGGCGCCCGTCTGGTCTGCCGAAGAGGTGGCCATGGCTTTGTCGGTTTCGGTGCCCACTGGCTACCGCTATGTCAAGTTGCTGGGTCAAGCGGGTTTGTTGCAGCGTGCAGCAGAGTCGCAATACAGCCTGGGGCCACGCATCATTGCCTTAGACCACCTCATGCGAGCCAGCGACCCGGTGCTGCAGCACGCCGTCCCCTTCATGAAAAACTTGGTTGAATCCACAGGGTTCGACTGCGTGATTTCCGGACTTTATGGCCAGCAAGTGCTCGACACCCACCGTGAGTACAGTGCCACCCCGGCCGATTTGAGCTACGGACGCGGACGTCCGCGCCCGCTGTTTTTGGGCGGTGCACCCAAAGTCATCTTGTCGTGCTTTACACCCTCTGCATTGCACAAAGTGTTTGACCAGCGCCAGCTTGAGATTGCCCAAGCAGGCTTGCCCGCCGAATGGCCGGCGTTTCGCAGGTACTACAGCCAAATTCGCAAAACCGGGTATTACCTGTCCCACGGTGAGCTAGAAACCAACTTGGCAGCGCTTGCCGCGCCGCTGCAAAAAACCGACGGCGCCTTGTTGGGCGCCCTGTCTGTGGTCACCACCGTCTCACGCATGGCCATGATGGATGTGCCGCAACTTGCGACACAAGTGATGCGTTGCGCAGGTGACATCGCAATGCGTGTACCCTAGCCCCAAAATTTTTTGACCCTAAAGGACCCTTCCCGTGAAATTGATCAGCTTTTTGCACCACAACATCCCCAGCTACGGCATCGTCCAAGGCGACGACGTGCTCAACCTCACGCCGATCTTGGGCGCTCAAGCCCCCGACCTGAAAAGCCTGATCGCCCACAACATGGTGGACCAAGCCGCCAAGGCTCTGGCCAGCCACAAGCCCGACCTGAAATTTGCCGATCTGCACCTGCTGCCCGTCATCCCCAACCCCAACAAAATTGTGTGCGTGGGCCTGAACTACGCCGACCATGTGCGCGAAACCGGACGTGAACTGACCGAAAGCCCCGCGTTGTTCTTGCGCGTGAGCGAGTCACAAATTGGCCACGGTCAAAACATCGTGCGTCCCCCTGAGTCACACCGCCTCGACTACGAAGGTGAAATCGCCGTGGTCATTGGTGAAGGCGGTCGTCGCATCAGCGAAGCCGACGCCTGGAACCACATCGCCGGCTACTCTTGCTACAACGATGGCTCGGTGCGTGACTGGCAAGTCAGCACCACCCAATGGACCGCTGGCAAGAACTTCTGGCGCACCGGTGGCTTTGGTCCCTGGATGGTCACGGCTGACGAGATCAAGCCCGACCAAAAAATGACCCTCATCACGCGCTTGAACGGCCAAGAGCTGCAACGCGCCACCACCGACATGATGATCCACAGCATCCCCCGTCAAATTGCGTACATCTCGACCTTCATCCCGCTCGAGGCTGGCGACGTGATCGTCACCGGCACTCCTGGCGGCGTGGGCAACAAACGCACGCCCCAGCTCTTCATGAAGCCCGGTGACGTGGTGGAAATCGAAGTGGACGCCGTGGGCATCTTGCGCAACGGCATCGTCGACGACGTGGCACACTGAGCGTTTAGGGCCCCAAGAAGAAAGCCCAGCGTGGTGCTGGGCTTGGCGCTCAAGATCCACGCCTGCCGGCGTGGATTTTTTGTTGAGCCTCGTTAGAACGGAATGTCGTCGTCCATGTCGTCAAAGCCACCCTTGGCAGGCGCGGCTTGGCGCTGTGGCGCGGCAGCGGGTGCTGCCTGACGGGGTGCGGCTGCGGGGCGGCTGTAGCCACCGTCTTCGCCACCGCCACCACCGGGGTTGCCCATGCCTTCACGGCCACCCAAGAGTTGCAGCTCGGTGGCAATGATGTCGACCGTGTTCTTTTCCACGCCGGTGGTCTTGTCGGTGTAGACACCATACTTCAGGCGCCCTTCTACGTAGATGGGACGACCTTTTTTCACGTATTCGCCAGCGATTTCCGCCAAGCGGTCGTAAAACGTGACGCGGTGCCACTGGGTGTCTTCGATCATCTCGCCCGAGTTTTTGTCTTTGCGACGGCTGGACGTGGCAACGCTCACATTGGCCACGGCTTGGCCGCTGGGCAAATAACGCACTTCGGGGTCGCGGCCACAGTTGCCGACGAGAATGACTTTGTTAACGGATGCCATGGGTAAATTCCTCCAGAGATAGGCAGATTATGGGGGCTTTGCTCAAACCGCTTGTCGACCT
>CAIMWY010000416.1 GCA_903845315.1 uncultured Burkholderiales bacterium | reverse complement strand
TCGGGGTCGCCCCAGATGGTGCGAATCATCGACGGCCAGGGGCGCTTGACCACCAAGATGCCGCCTTGCCCGTTGGGCATGTCGTGGCCTGCTTCGTCCACCACGGCCGCTTGAATGCCAGGGAAGGGCAGGGTGCACGAGCCGGGCACCATGGGCGTCACACCCGGCAGCGGCGTGATCATGTGGCCACCGGTTTCGGTTTGCCAGAAGGTGTCCACGATGGGGCAGCGGCTGCCACCCACGTGCTTGTAGTACCACTCCCAGGCGGCGGGGTTGATGGGCTCGCCCACCGAACCCAGCAAGCGCAGGCTGGTGAGGTTGTAGCTCTTGGGGTGCACGGCATCGTTGGCTTCAGCGGCCTTGATGAGCGAGCGAATGGCGGTGGGTGCGGTGTAGAAGATGGAAACCTTGTGGTCTTGAATCATCTTCCAGAAACGGCCCGCATCGGGGTAAGTGGGCACGCCCTCAAACACGATTTCGGTGCCGCCTAATGCCAAGGGGCCGTAGGTGATGTAGGTGTGGCCCGTGACCCATCCGATGTCGGCGGTACACCAGAACACGTCGTTGGCTTTCAGATCGAACGTCCACTTGGTGGTCAATGCGGCATGCAGCAAGTAGCCGCCCGTGCTGTGTTGCACCCCTTTGGGTTTGCCGGTCGAGCCTGAGGTGTAGAGCAAGAACAGGGGGTGCTCTGCACCCACCCATTCGGGTTCGCAGGTGGTGGCTTGTTGGTCGGCCAACTCGGCCAACCAGTGGTCACGGCCTGCGGCCATGGCGATATCGCCACCGGTGCGCTTGACCACCAACACGTTTTTCACCGAGCCGCAACCACCCAAAGTGATGGCTTCGTCGACGATGGCCTTCAAAGGCAGGTGCTTGCCGCCGCGCACTTGTTGGTCGGCGGTGATCACGGCCACGGCGCCGGTGTCTTCGATGCGGTCACGCAAGGACTGGGCCGAGAAACCACCAAACACCACCGAGTGGGTGGCACCAATGCGCGCGCAGGCTTGCATGGCGGCCACGCCTTCGATCGACATCGAGATGTAGATCATCACGCGGTCGCCTTTTTTCACGCCAATCGATGTCAAGACGTTGGCGTATTGGCAGGTCTTGGCCAGCAATTGGCTGTAGGTGATGCGGGTGACTTCGCCGCCATCGGCTTCAAAAATGATGGCGGTTTTGTCGCCCAAACCTTTCTCGACGTTGCGGTCGAGGCAGTTGTACGACGCGTTCAGCGTGCCGTCTTCAAACCACTTGAAGAAAGGCGCGTTGCTCTCGTCGAGGGTTTTGGTGAAAGGGGTTTTCCAGCTCAGCAAGTCGCGGGCTTGCTCGGCCCAGAAACCTTCGTAGTCTGTCTCTGCTTTTTTGCACAACGCATCGTAGGCGGCCATGCCGGAGACGGTCGCATTTTTGACGAAGTCTGCGGGCGGCAGGTGAATGGTGATCTCGCTCATGGAAACTGTCTCCTCTTTGTATGGGTGCACGTGATTCAAAACCCAACAACTGTCGTGTGGTGCTCTTACAAGGGTCTGACTGAGCTGAGCCTGACAAACGCCACCTGGGTGGCGTCTGCACTAGGTCAAATCCAAAGCATGAAGCCGTTGAGGGTGGCCAAAATGCCCAAAATGCCTAAACCACACGGCACCCAGAACAAGACACGCACGCCGGTCAAGATGGCGACCGAGGTCAACACAATCGCGATTTGCAGCAAGGCCTCGGCATAGTCAAACCAAGGGTCTTGCTGCATGGCATGGTCACGCTCGTGTTCGTGTTCTTTGGCCTTGGCCATCAGCTCTTTTTTGCCGTCGCCGGTCTCAGGTTCAGACTCGTAGCGGGCAATGTTCTTTTGGTAGTCGGCCAGTTTCTTTTCAAGCAAGGCCTTGGCCGCAGGGCTGAGCTTGTCTTGGGCCAGTTGCACCTGGATGTCATCGGCGGCAATTTTGTAATCGGTTTGACGAATGTTCTTGGCTTGGTAAAACGCAAACGCATTGGCTGCCAACACGTTGTGCACCATGGTTTCTTTGCCTGCGTTGTTGCCGCCCAAGCTGGCAATGGCCAACACCATGGCCAAGGTGGACACCAGCATGGCGCAGCGGGTGCGGAAGGGGTCGTTGTTGCCGTGCTCTGGCAATTCGGTTTCTGGCATTTCGCTCATTGTTTTCTCCTTGAGTGTGATGGTTGTTCAATTGTCTGCGCTGGGCATTAAATCTTCGATGGAAAGTGTGATGCCCAAATGTTGCGCAAAAAAGTCACGGGCGAGAGTTTGCCACCCTCCGAGGGCAGATTGCAGGTGGCGTAAACCCGGATCGTCGGACAGTCCTTGGTTGAAGTCCAGCGGGGTGGCAAAGCGCAGTTCGTGCAACTCGTAGTGTGATTGGTAGAGCCTGGGTGCTTGGCGGCTTTGCGCGTCGATGGCACGCAAGCGACCTTGATGGCTCCAGTCGCACAGCAGCAAGTGGCCCATGCGCACCATCAGCACGCATTGCTTGGGCCCGATCTTGCCAATGATCTTGCCGTGCGCGAGCTCACCCGCGGGGTCGATGGCGTGCAGCGCAGCCGAGGCTTGCTCACCCAGTGCCACCCAGGCTTGTTGAATATGCCCTGCATGGAAATAGGCCTCCCAAAACCGGCGCCGGTAGGGGCCAATGTCGTCTTCGGTGTGTTGCAAGATTTCAAAAAATGCGTCCAGCGTGCGCGCCGTCAGCCAGCGGCTCATGGTGGCGATGGCCTCTTGTCGCACGCCCAACCAACCGGCGTGGTCATGGCGCGGGTCGCCCAAGGTGCGCAGCAACTCAGACATCAACACCTGTTGCACCTCGGGGGCTGGCGAGCGTTCAAACCAGGGCGAGAGCAAGCTGTAGGCAAACTCGTCTCGGCAAATGGGATAGCGAAACCGTTGCTCTGGCGTGCCCGGTGCATGCAGCGACCATTCGCACATGCGCTGGATGTAGGGCAGGGTAGCGCGCACCTCGTTGGGCGCTTTCAGCGCCTCTGAAAAAGCTTGTCGCGCAAACGGGTTGAGCCAAAAACTCGCAGTCAAAGCATGCTGCGCTTGCCAAGTGCTCATGGGGGTTTCAGCGGGAAGCGCCAAGATGTCTTGCGCCACCTGCTGGGGGCCGCGCTCGGGGTCGAGCAACTCAAGGCTGACGATCAGGCGTTGCAGGCCGAAGGCTTCGGTCTGTGACAAAGGCTGCATCACCCGTGCATCGGCAAAAAAGCGCTGTGCGCTGTGGGCCAGTTGCACAAACAAGCGGTCTTTGGGTGCGAAATGCTGCAAGTAGGTGTGCAACAAGGCCCGCGCCCATTTGAGCGGTCGCCGCGTGGCCAGCGCTGCAGGCAAGGTGTCTTGCAAATAGTGCTCAGCCAGCGAGGGGTGTGTGTGCAAGCCATGCTCGAGCGTGAGCCACAGGGCGTACGGCAGGTTGCGCCAATCGCGCTGGCGTGGGGCCTGCGCTTGGTGTGCTGGGATCAGTGGCGAGAAAGCCACAGCCTCAAAAGCGCTGTAGGTGCGCTCGCCCACGCTGCGTAAATCGACCTGAGCGCCGAGGCTCGCGCCCCGGCGCTGGCGCACCGCATGCGCCAGTTGGTCAAAGTCCAAAGGCAGAGGGGCGAAAAATTCTAGGCCGACAGACATGGGCTTCAGCGGACCGTCTCTTGCATGCGCTTGAGCGCGTTGCTGGGTCCGGCGCCGCTCTCGTTGGCTTGGAAGGCCAGCACAAAGCGCAACTCGACGCGGCGGTTCATGGCGGCATTGCCTTTGTCGCTGGGGCGCTCGTCGGCGTATGAGCTGATGCCAAAGACCGGCTGCTCGCGCTCGTTGCGCAAGTCTTGCAGGCTGCCTGTGCTCAGAACCTTGTAGACCGCACGGGCGCGGTCAAGCCCCAAATGCCAGTTGCTGTAGTCGCCGCGCTTGAGCGGGGCCGAGTCGGTGTGGCCCTCAATCAGAATGGTTTCAATCTCCACCTGTTGCGGGTTGGGCGGGCAGTCTGCCGGCAGTTGGCGACGCTGGGAATAGATGTAGCACGGCAGCACCTGTTGCAATTGCTGGGCCGCCTGGCGCAGGGTCTGCACCCCCTCGGCTTGCAGCTCGGGCTGGCCCAAGGCAAACAAGGTGTCGGCGGGCAGTGTGATCACGCCCGAGGCTTGGTTGATGGTGACTGGCACACCCGCGCTTTGCAGGCGGCTGCCAATGGCTTGCACCACCGCGGCCAGCGGGTCGAGCGGCGGTGCGCTGGGGGGCTCGGGTTTGCGCGCCAACAGCACCATCACCATCACGATGAAGATGAACAGCAGGCCAATCATCAGGTCACTGGCCGAAGCCATGTAACCCGACTCTTCGACCTGCTCGTTGGCTGCAGGGGGGCGGCGGCGTTGGATCCACATACCGGCTTAGCGTTTGACGGGCAGGTGTTCGATGAACTCGTCCAACACTTCTTCGAGGTTGGTGATGCTACCGCTGAGTTGGTTGACGGCACTGGCCAAGTGCTGGTCCATCTTGGTGTGCAGCTCGGCAATTTGGCCGCTGTAGCCCGACACGCCTTGCGTGAGCGCATCGACCGTGCCGCTGAGCGCTTGTTGGGCTTCTTGCAAATGGGTGCGTACGTGGCCAAGGGCGGTTTCTGCTGAGTGAGCACTCTCTTTCAGTGTGGTGACGGTTTGGCCCAAGGCCTGGTTCATGGGCAGTAAGGTCTCTTTGAAGTCGTTGGCTGCTGCGCGTTGCAGCGTGACCGAACTCTCCATGGCGCTGGCGCTGTCTTTGAAACTGTCGGCGGTTTGGCGCATCAGTCCCACCGTGTTGTGCAACTCGCCGGTCGCTCCTTGCACCTGGGTCAGGGTGTCGCCAAAGCTGCCCAGCAAGGTGGTGAGTTGCGCGCTGCCTTGGTTGCCCGCTGCGCTGGCGCGGGCGATGGCCGCATCCAGCTCAGCCACGGTGCTGCGGGTGGTGGTGAGGGTTTGGCTCAGCGCTGTCACGGCGTCGTGGAAGGTGGTGAGGCCGCTTTCAATGCCCTGGGTCAACACCACGCCGGCTTTACCCAATTCGTCGGCAGCTTGGCTGCCAGCATGGCCAAAGCTTTGGCTGGAGACTTGCATGCTGTCGGCCAAGCCACTGAGCTTGTCAAAGGTGGGCTGCATGTGGCGTGACATGGCTTCTCCAATGGCGTTGGCAAAGTCGCTTTCAAAGCGACGCAGTTCGATCACCTGGGCCCGGTTTTGCGTCAGCATGTCTTGGAACAAACTCAGCTGCAACCGCATGCTCGCCTCGGCCGCGTTGTCGGGCACTTGGCTGCGCAGGGTATGACACAGCGTGTCGAGCTCGGTTTGCAAGTTCTCCAGCGCAACCTTGGCGCGCCAGTTCCACAGCAGCGAACATAACAAGCCCGCGATCGAGGTGATGAACTTGCCGCCAGCAGTCGCAATCAACGACTGCAAGGCCTGGTCTTGTTGACGTGTCGACACATCCAGCGCGTTCAAGGCCAACCCAGCTTGCTGCAAAGCCACCGCCAAAAATATGAAGGTGCACATCAGGCCAAAACCAATCAGCAAGTTGGGCATGGTCTCAAACAAGGCCAGGTTCAAGCGCCCGCCCAACACGCTTCGCAACTCCCAAGTGTCGGCGTGGCTGCGAAAGCTGTAGCTTTGCAAGCCACCGCCTTGGGCGGCGG